>CANHUM010000021.1 GCA_947463845.1 Comamonadaceae bacterium | reverse complement strand
CGCAAACTGAGCATGGCGCTGAACTGAACTCGGGCCATTTGAAAATCAAAAGCCCGGTGCGGCTGCAGGAATGCAGGTTGGCCGGGCTTTTTCACGACTGCGCCTTCAAGGCGTCTCAGCGCATCGCACCGGCCTGGCGCTCGATGTCCCGGTGCATGCGCTGCAACAAACCCACAGCCATGAGCACTTCGCCCACCACAAACATGGGACCGACCAGCAGACCCACCAGGTCGTCCACAAAAGCTGGTTTTCGGCCCTCGAAATAATGGCCAATGAACTGGAAAACCCAGCCGATGACAAACAGGCCCAGGCCCACCTGCCAAACTGCCAACCCCAAATCCTGCGCCAAGGGTGGCACCTCGTGGGCCGCCGCGATCAGTAAACCATTGACCACGGAGGTGGCCACGCCCAGCAACACATCGCCCCGGCTCAGGTACCACAGACTCGTCAGCGCCCACATGATCCAGGCCAAGGTCACCGTCAGGCCCGCCACGGACCAAGACGGACCCAGAAGCAAAACGCCAATGGCCATGAAAATCAGGGGAATGCCCACCAGGTGGGTGGCAATGTTGCGGCGATCGCGGTGGTAATGGGCATATTGCACCATCAGCACGGTCGCGGGGCGGAAAAGCGTCATTCGAACCTCTTGTCCAGGACATGCACCTGTGCGCCAGGGTTTGCCTGGCCGTGACCTTGGCTACCTGTTCAATCGTGGAATTCTGGCGCAACCCTTGCGCGGGTCAAGGGGGTTTACCTGTACAGCGGGCAAGCCCTCTGGGGCCGATCCATCCAGCCACGTCAGCCGCCATGGGCTTCAGGTCATGAGTTTTTTCATGGCCTCTTCGTATTTCGCGGCCGTGTTCTCAATGACTTCACGCGGCAGGCGCGGCGCTGGTGGGGTCTTGTCCCAGGGCTTGCCATTGATCTGGGCGCTTTCCAGCCAATCGCGCAAAAACTGTTTGTCGTAGCTGGGCGGGTTGGCGCCTTCCACATAACTGTCGGCGGGCCAGTAACGCGAGGAATCCGGCGTGAGCACCTCGTCCATCAACACCAGCGTGCCGTCGGCATCCAGACCAAACTCGAACTTGGTGTCGGCAATGATGATGCCCTTGGCGGCGGCAATGTCCCGAGCAGCTTCGTAAAGCCGAATGCTGATGTCGCGGATGCGGGTCGCCAGGTCGGCCCCGATCATGGCCACGGTTTGCTCGAAAGTGATGTTCTCGTCGTGCTCGCCCACCGCAGCCTTGGCCGCTGGCGTGTAGATGGGCTCGGGCAAGCAGCTGGCGTTTTTCAGGCCTGCGGGCAGTTTCACGCCACACACGGCCTGGTTGTCCTGGTATTCCTTCCAGCCGCTGCCGGCCAGATAACCGCGCACCACGGCCTCGACCGGGATGGGTTTGAGGCGCTTGACCAGCATGGAGCGGCCCTTGACCTGGGCCACTTCGCTGGCACTCACCACGCTCTCGGGGGCTTCGCCCGTCAGGTGGATCGGGCAGATGTTCAGACCCTTGGGGCCCAGTTTGTCAAACCAGAACAGCGCCATTTGGGTGAGCAACACACCCTTGCCGGGAATCGGCTCCCCCATGATCACGTCAAACGCGCTGATGCGGTCAGAAGCCACCATCAGGATCCGATCGTTGCCCACGGCGTAGTTGTCGCGCACCTTGCCACGCGCCATGAGGGGCAAGGAGGTCAAGGTCGAGGTGTGCAGAGCAGAAGTCATGGCAAGGGCAGTCAGGCAACAGCAACAAAGAAAAAGGCCCGTTGAACAGTCAACGGGCCATTCGGATCCATTATCGCAGTCTCAATGGACCACTTGCGCCAGCTCGCCCCGAGCATAGCGGGCGGCCACCACCTGCAGGTTGTCGCCCCTGATCTTGGGGGCCTGACCTTCGCAACCGAACTCCAAGTAACGCTGCTTGCAAATCTGTTTGGCCGCTTCACGGGCGGGCTTGAGCCACTCGCGGGCGTCGAATTTGTCGGGGTTCTCAAACAGGAACTTGCGGCATGCGGCCGTCATGGCCAAGCGGATGTCGGTGTCGATGTTGATCTTGCGCACACCGTGCTTGATGGCTTCCTGGATCTCCTCGACCGGCACGCCATAGGTTTCCTTCATCTTGCCGCCATACTGGTTGATCATGGCCAGCAACTCTTGCGGCACACTGGACGAGCCGTGCATCACCAGGTGGGTGTTGGGAATGCGGGCATGGATTTCCTTGACGCGGCTGATGGCCAGGATGTCGCCGGTGGGCTTGCGGCTGAACTTGTAGGCGCCGTGGCTGGTGCCGATCGCAATGGCCAGTGCATCCAGGCCGGTGGCTTTGACGAATTGAGCCGCTTCTTCGGGGTCGGTCAGCATCTGACTGTGGTCCAGCTTGCCTTCGGCGCCAATGCCGTCTTCCTCACCAGCTTCGCCGGTTTCCAGGTTGCCCAGACAGCCGAGTTCGCCCTCGACCGACACGCCCACCAAATGGGCCATCTCGACCACGCGACGCGTCACATCCACGTTGTAGGCGAAGTCGGCGGGGGTTTTCCCGTCTTCCAGCAAGGAGCCGTCCATCATCACCGACGAAAAGCCGAGGTTGATCGCACCCTGGCAAACCGCCGGACTTTGGCCGTGGTCCTGGTGCATGACCAGCGGGATGTGGGGCCACTGCTCGGTGGCCGCCTGGATCAGGTGCTTGATGAAGGGTTCACCCGCGTATTTGCGGGCACCTGCGCTGGCCTGCAAGATGACGGGGGCACCGACCTCGTCGGCTGCGGTCATGACGGCCTGGACCTGCTCCAGGTTGTTGACGTTGAAAGCTGGAATGCCGTAGCCGTTGACGGCTGCATGGTCCAGCAGCTCGCGCATTGAAACGAGTGCCATGGTGATGATGTCCCGGGGAAGTTGAAGATTCAGACAGGCCGGGATGTACCCAGCTTGTAACTGGGCCTTATTTTAAAGCGATCGCTTCAAACAGCTCGGCAAATTTTGAGCGTATTGGTGCCTCCCGGCGTGCCCATCGGCTCGCCGACGGTGATGGCATACACATCGCCCGACTGCACAATGCCACGCTTTTTAAGGTGCGCTTCCGCATCGGCCAGGGCAGTATCTCGGTCGGCGCTGGTGTCCATCAGCAAAGGACTGACGTTGCGCATCAGGGCCATCTTGCGCTGGGTCGAGACCTTGGGCGTGAGCGCATAAATGGGCATGCGCACGCTGTGACGACTCATCCACAAGGGCGTTGAACCCGAATCGGTCAAAGCCACAATCGCCTTGGCATGCAGGTGGTGCGCGGTAAAAAGCGCTCCCATGGCGATGGCTTGGTCAATGCGGTCAAAGTGCGCCCCCACAAAATCGTTGTCCAGGGGGTCATGGTCGGTTTTTTCAGCTTCCAGGCACACAGCGGCCATCATCTCCACCGTCTCCAGCGGGTACTTGCCCGCTGCCGTCTCGGCGCTGAGCATCACCGCATCGGTCCCATCGAGCACTGCATTGGCCACGTCCGACACCTCGGCCCGGGTGGGTACCGGATTGACGATCATGCTCTCCATCATCTGCGTCGCGGTGATGACCAGCTTGTCCAGCTCGCGGGCACGTTTGATCATGTGCTTTTGCAGGCCCGGGACGGCGGCATTGCCCACCTCAACCGCCAGGTCGCCACGTGCCACCATGATGCCATCGGAGACTTTGAGGATGCGATCGAGCTCGGGAATCGCCTCGGCGCGTTCGATCTTGGCGATCAGGCCGGGCTTATGACCATGGGTGCAGGCCACATTGCACAGCTGGCGGGCCATTTCCATGTCCGTTGCGTTTTTCGGAAAACTCACGGCGACATAGTCGGCTTGAAGGCTCATGGCGGTCTTGATGTCCTCCATGTCCTTGGCCGTGAGGGCCGGCGCCGTGAGGCCGCCGCCTTGCTTGTTGATACCCTTGTTGTTGGAAAGCTCGCCGCCCAGCTTGACCGTGGTGTGTACCTGTTCACCCTTGACCGCATTGACCGTGAGCACGATCAGGCCATCATTGAGCAACAGCACATCGCCCGCTTTCACGTCACGTGGCAACTCCTTGTAATCGAGACCCACACCGTGGATGTCGCCTGGCTCTGTGCGCGAGGCATCCAGCACAAAGAGTGCACCCGGCTCCAGCATGACCTTGCCCTCGGCAAACTTGCCCACCCGGATCTTGGGACCTTGCAAGTCGGCCATGATGGCCACTTCACGGCCCGCACGCTGCGAGGCCTCGCGCACCAGACGGGCACGGTCGACGTGGTCCTGGGCTTTGCCGTGGCTGAAATTGAGTCGAACCACATTCACACCAGCTCGAATCATGGCTTCAAGCAAGGCAGGATCGCTGGAAGCAGGGCCTAAGGTGGCAACAATCTTGGTGGCACGACGGGGCATCAGGGCAACTCCAATGTAATTTGGTTTCAATTCTCACACGACACCGGTTACATGTCGGGTTCTTTTGGCTTGGCCGCGCGCTCACCCAATACAACGACTCGGAAGTTAACCGTTTTTGACGGCAAGTTGTCATTAAATCGTCACCGTTAGTGGATTTTCCCCGCCAAATACCCCTGAATTGATCTTTGTCAGGCCCACAAAGTACCAAGCCGACTAAACTAGCGTCCGAGCGATATAAATCCAAGCGTCATGACTGCCTTACAACACCCGCCCGTCGATCAGCCCATCCCTCTGGACCAACCCCTGCCACACCGCAAAACCTTGCGCGAGTGGTTGATCCCCTTGTCCGAGCGCAGCACCTTGCGCGCCTTGGTGCTGCTGGCTTTCGATTACGCCTTGTTTTTTACCCTGATCACGGCCACCGTGATGGTCGAAGCCATCTGGGTCAAGCTGCTGTGCGGTATCGTGGCCGGTTTTGTCATCGGTCGCTTGTTTGTGATCGGCCACGATGCCTGCCACCAGAGCCTGACACCCCACCGCGAGCTGAACAAAGTATTGGGGCGGATCGCATTTTTGCCTTCTCTGACCCCTTACAGCCTGTGGGACACCGGCCATAACGTGGTGCACCACGGTTACACCAACCTCAAAGGTGTGGACTTTGTCTGGACCCCTTTGACAGCGCAAGAGTTTGCTGACCTCAATCCCATCGAGCGGCTGTTGCAACGCGCTTACCGCAGCGGCTGGGCCCCCGGTCTGTATTACATGGTTGAAATCTGGTGGAAGCGCGAATTTTTCCCCAACAAAACCCACATGCCCACGCGCCGCCCTATTTTCTTCAAGGACAGCTTGATGGTCAGCGTCTTTGGCGCCATCTGGGTCGCGGTCATTGCCAGCGCCGCCGTCCACACCCAGCAATCGATCTGGCTGTCATTGCTCATGGGCGTGCTGATTCCCTTCTTTTTCTGGAACACCATGATCGGCTTTGTGGTCTATGTGCACCACACCCATGTCAAGGTGTCCTGGCACGACAACAAAGCCGCCTGGACCAAAGCCGCGCCTTTCGTATCGACCACCGTGCACCTGACCTTCCCCTTCAAGATCGGCGCGATGATGCACCACATCATGGAGCACACCGCCCACCATGTGGACATGAGCATCCCGCTCTATCGCCTCAAGCAAGCCCAGGCCAAACTTGAAGAAATGCTGCCTGGCCGCATCATCGTTCAGCCCTTCTCATGGAAGTGGTACTTTGAGACCGCCAAAAACTGCAAGCTCTATGACTTCGGACGCGAGTGCTGGACCGACTTCAAGGGCACCATGACCAGTCCTGTTCGTGGCAACCTGCCGCCGGCAGCGCAGGCCTGATCAGGTCATCACTCCACCCATTAAAAACCCCCGCGATGCGGGGTTTTTTAATGTGGCCAAGCCTTGGAAGGTCCATCCATCAGCCAGCAGCCCGCTTGGCCAAAATTTCAAAGGCAGGCAAGGTCTTGCCTTCCAGAATTTCGAGAAAAGCACCTCCGCCCGTGGAGATATAGCCCACTTGCTTTTCGATGCCGTACTTGGCAATCGCGGCCAGCGTGTCCCCGCCGCCTGCGATGCTGAATGCGCTGGACTCGGCAATCGCCTGGGCGATGACCTTGGTGCCATTTTCAAAAGCCGCAAACTCGAACACGCCCACGGGTCCATTCCACACAATGGTGCCGGCCTGCTTGAGCTGCGCAGCCAATTTGGCCGCAGTCTCGGGGCCGATGTCCAGAATCAGGTCATCGTCGTCCACTTCGGTGGCTTTTTTCACGGTGGCCACTGCATCGGCTGCAAAATTTTTGGCGGTCACCACATCCGTCGGGATCGGCACTTCGGCGCCACGTGCTTTCATGGCCTCGATCACGGCTTTCGCCTCACTCACCAGATCGACTTCGGCCAGACTTTTGCCAATCTTCAAGCCTGCTGCCAGCATGAAGGTGTTGGCGATCCCGCCGCCCACAATCAGTTGGTCCACGTTTTGCGAGAGGCTCTTGAGGATGGTCAGTTTGGTGGACACCTTGGAGCCAGCCACGATGGCCGCCAAAGGGCGCTGGGGCGCCTCCAGCGCCTTGCCGATGGCATCGATCTCTGCTGCCAACAACGGGCCTGCACAGGCAATCGGTGCGAACTGGGCAATGCCGTAGGTCGTGCCCTCGGCACGATGGGCAGTGCCAAACGCGTCGTTCACATAAATGTTGCAAAGCTGCGCCATTTGGCGGGCCAGCACTTCGTTGTTTTTTTTCTCGCCCTTGTTGACGCGGCAGTTTTCAAGCAACACGACTTGCCCGGGGGCCACGGTCACGCCATCGACCCAATTGGCCACCAGCGGCACCTCACGATCCAGCAATTCGCCCAGACGTTTGGCCACTGGGGCCAGCGAGTCTTCGGGCTTGAACTCGCCCTCGGTGGGGCGGCCCAGGTGCGATGTGACCATGACCGCTGCACCGGCGTCCAAAGCCATCTGGATGCAGGGCACACTGGCGCGGATGCGGGTGTCTTCCGTAATGCTGCCGTCATCGGCTTGGGGCACATTCAAGTCGGCGCGGATGAAAACACGTTGCCCGGCAGCTTGTCCATGGGCACACAGATCGGAAAAACGAATGACGTTCATGGTGAGGGAGAAAGTGGGTGGGTCAATTTCACATCGATTTTAAAAGGCAGCACTGACAGGACCTGACAAGCCCAAAGGCAGCGCAAGAACAGTGCTTACCAACCTAACCCCAAATGCAAAGGCAGGTACACGGCCATACCCGCCAAAATGGTGATCAGCACATCGCGTCGCCAAAAATAAGCGGCGATGCCCACCACCGCCGCGAACAAGCGGGCGTCTTGCCAGGTGCTGATCAACACCCCCTGCACCGTGATGATTTCGGGGATGACGACCGCCGATAAGGCCGCAATGGGGGCGTACTGCAAGCCCCGCTGCGCCCACCCTGGCAACTGCCATGACTGGCTCGAAATGAAAAAGAAACTGCGGGCCACCACGGTGACCACGGCCAGGCCCACGATGACGGCCAAGGTCCAAAAATCGGTACCGTTCATAACGCCGCCTTGGGTGCTGGCCGAATTTTTTCGACCGTCAGGCACAAGATCACCGCCACCGCAATTGCCACCACGATGTTGAGCTTGAGCGGTAAATGGTAGGCCGCCACCGCCGCCGCGCCCGCCACGGCGGCCGAAAGAATGCGCATGCGAGAGCTGGCCAGCGAACACTGGATGCCCAGCAGGCACAAGATGCCTGCAAAACCCAGTCCCCATTCAGGCGGAATCAGGTTGGCCAGCCCCACGCCCAACAAACTGGCCACGATCCAGCTGGCCCAGTTCAGGAAATAGTTGCCCGCCAGATAGGCCTCTTGACCGATGCGCTCGGTGTCGGTCGCCCCCGGTTGGTGAAAACGCTTGGTGAACAGCACGTAGCTGATGTCGGCGGTGAAGTAACCGTGGCACATGCGCTGCCACCGCGGCAGGTGCATGAGGTAGGGCCGCAAGTGCAGGCTGAACACCACAAAGCGCAGGTTCACGCAAAAACCAGTGGCCAAAATGACCCAGGCCGGTGCCCCGGCCACCAAAAGCGGAATGGCCGCCAACTGCGAACTGCCTGCAAACACCAGCATGGTCATGGCCACGGCCTCGAACACGCTCATGCCCGACTTGACCATGGCCACGCCCGTCATCAGACCCCATGCGGCGACGCCGGGCGCTTGCGGAGCCAGGTCACGCAGGCCTTGCCAGAACTCGGCGTGACGATGAAGGGTAGGCCTGAAAAACATCAGGCCACCAAACGCTGACCGGGCTGCAAGGGACAGCCTCGCAGGAAGTCGGCAGCGCCCAAGCGTTTGCCACCGGGGCGCTGCAACTGGGTCAGGCACAACTGGCCTTCGCCGCAGGCCACGCGCACCCCAGACGCATCGGCGCTGAGCACGGTACCGGGCTGGGCAGCATGCTTGGCAGCTTGGTCCACAGGTTCGGCCGCAGCCTGCCAGAGCTTGAGGGTTTCCATACCCGAGGCGGTCGCCAGCGGCACGGTCATGCCCGGAAAGGGGTCAAAGGCGCGGATGCGCCGCGCCAGCACCTCGGCGCTCAAGCCCCAGTCGAGCGCAGCTTCGGATTTGTCGATCTTGTGGGCGTAGGTGATGCCCTCGGCAGGTTGGGGCTGGCGAGGCAGCATGTCCAGGGTGGCCAGCGCCTGCACGATGGCTTGTCCGCCCAACTCGGCCAACCGGTCATGCAACAAGGCAGTGCTGTCGTTGGACGCCATACTGCAAGGCAAGACCAGCAACATGTCACCCGTGTCCAAACCGGCGTCCATCTGCATGATGGTAATGCCGGTTTGGCTGTCGCCCGCCTCAATGGCGCGGTGGATGGGAGCCGCGCCGCGCCAGCGTGGCAGCAAAGACGCGTGAATGTTCAGACAGCCCTTGGGAGGCAGGTCCAGCACCCACTGCGGCAGGATCAGGCCGTAGGCCGCCACGATCATGGCGTCGGCTTTAGCGGCCAACAAGGTTTCACGCGCAGCGGCGGCGTCTTCGGGGTATTTGCCATCGAGCCGCAAGCTGCGGGGTTGGGCCACAGGCACGCCGCGCTCGAGTGCCCATTGTTTGACAGGGGAAGGCTGCAACTTCATGCCACGTCCGGCGGGCCGGTCGGGTTGCGTCAACACCAGCACGATGTCGTGACCTGCTGCATGCAAAGCGGCCAGCGCCACTTGGGCAAATTCGGGCGTGCCCGCAAAAATCAGACGCATGAGCAGAACTTCCAGGCGACTTCAGCGCGCAGCTTTTTGCGCTTTGACCAGCTTGGTCTTGATGCGGCCCTGCTTGAGTGGCGAGAGGTACTCCACAAACACCTTGCCCATCAGGTGGTCCATCTCGTGCTGAATGCAAATGGCCAACATGCCTTCGGCCTCGATCGTGCGGCTTTGGCCCTCGCGGTCCAGCGCCGTCACCTTGACCTTCGTCGCGCGTTCCACACCGTCGTAAATGCCAGGCACAGACAGGCAGCCCTCTTCGCCCTTGACGCGTTCCTCGTTCATCCAGGTGATCTCGGGGTTGATCAACACCATGGGCTGATTGCGCTCTTCGGAAGTGTCGATCACCACTAGACGTTCGTGCACATCGATCTGCGTGGCCGCCAAACCAATGCCACCGGCGTCGTACATGGTCTCGAGCATGTCATCGATCAGGGCTTGCACGCGGGCATCTACCGCTTGCACGGGCTTGGCCACCTTGTGCAGGCGTGGATCAGGGTAGCAAAGAATGGGTAACAGGGCCATGGTTCGAAAGCTCAAGTGGAATATGGTTATTTTCGGTCATTTCAGCCCTGAGCTTGCAAGGCTGGCAACGAGAGACCGTATTGCACGAAACGGATCATGAAGCGCGCCATGGCCAGGCCGTCATGGGGCTCGGTCAGACCGTTCATGCAACTCTCGTAAAGGGACTCTCCCATCAGGGCACGGCGCTTGTCCAGCAGAAAGGCCGACACCTCGGGCGTGAACTCCGGGTGCGGCTGGATGCAGAACACCTGATCACCCAGCGCATAGGCGGCCACCGGGCAATCGGGCTGCGTGGCCAACAAAGTGGCTCCAGGGGGCAAAGCCAGCACCTGGTCCTGGTGACTGGCCAGCAAAGCCATGCGCCCCGCTTGCCCCGACCCCAACCCCAGGTGCTCAGGTTCGCCCAGCCAATCGTAGGTTTGCCGTCCGGCACGCCAGCCTTTGGGGGCACGCTGCACGGGCGCCCCCAGACAATGCGCGATCAGCTGATGGCCAAAACACACGCCCAGCAGCTTGTGCTGGTCCTGCAGCAAACGCGTGACCCGCTCACGCAAGGCCACCACCCAGGGTTCGTCAGAAAACGAATCGGCACGGCTGCCGGTCAGAAGCACAGCGTCGTAAGCCTCAAAACTGTCGGGGTACTGTCCATGCCGTGCACTGAAGGTGTCTATGCGCCCCTGGTATCCCGCTTGCGCAAACAAACGCTCAAACATCGCCGACACACTTGTGTAACTTGCCGCCAGTGGCAGGTCCAGATCGTCGTTTTCCAGAATGCACAGGTTCATGTGCGCGGTGGGCAAATGGGCTGGGGTGGACATGGGGGGATTTTATGGACTTGGCGCCAAGCCGGGTTTGAACCACAATGTTCAGCACAAGAGACAACAGACGGCCCAACAGGCTGCACAGGGAGACAACATGGTCAACACCCCCGAAGAACTGGGTGCGTGGTTAAGGCTGCTGCTCACACCCGGCGTGGGTCCCGAAAACGCCAGACGGCTGCTGGCGGCCTTTGGTGAGCCCAAGGCCATCTTTACGCAAACCGAAACCGCTTTGTGCCAGGTGGTCAGCGCTAAGCAGGCGCAGGCCCTTCAGGCCATACCCGATGGCTGCGCCACACTCACTCAAGATACCCTCGATTGGTTGCAGACAGACACCGGGGCTGGTCACTGCGTGCTGACCTTGGGCGATGCCGACTACCCGACCCCTTTGCTGGACATTCCCGACCCACCACTGATGCTCTACGCCATCGGCCAGACCGCGCTTCTGACCACCTTGCGGACACAGCAAGCGCTGGCCATGGTGGGCAGCCGCAACCCCACACCCCAAGGGGCAGATAACGCCCGAGTATTTGCCCGCAGCCTGGCCGGCAGTGGACTGACAGTGGTTTCGGGTCTGGCGCTGGGGGTTGATGGCGCGGCGCATGAGGGCGCGCTGGAGGGCGCTTTGCATGGGGCCGTGGCCGGGCAGCTGGCCACCATTGCGGTGGTGGGCACCGGGCTGGACCGGGTTTATCCGCGCCAGCACCGGGACTTGGCGCACCGGATCACCCAGCAAGGGCTGATCCTGAGCGAGTACCCATTGGGCACGCCGCCTCTGGCGCCGAATTTTCCACGCCGCAACCGACTGATCGCGGGCCTGTCACAGGCCACTCTGGTGGTTGAGGCTGCGCTGGAATCGGGTTCGCTCATCACCGCCAAACAAGCCCTGGAGCAAGGTCGTGATGTGATGGCCATCCCGGGTTCCATCCATTCAACCCAATCCAAAGGTTGTCATTGGTTGATCAAACAAGGGGCCAAGCTGGTGGAATCGGCGCAGGATGTGCTCGAAGAGTTGCGGCTACCCGATGCGCTGGTGCAAGCGCCCTTGCCTTGGGCTATGCCATCCGAAGACTTGCCAGAAGACGAACTGCTGAAAGCGCTCGGCCACGACCCGGTGAGCCTGGACGCCCTGCAAGCGCGCTGCGGATGGGATACAGCGCAGCTGCAAGGAAAACTGCTGGAGCTGGAGCTGATGGGGCAAGTCGGCCGATTGCCGGGCGGGCTGTTTCAGCGAGTGAGTTCTGCGTAGGTCAGCGTCGGGGCCAAAGCCGCCGACTGGCTGCACATGCCCAAAACAAAGGGCACCCGAAGGTGCCCTGGTGAATCTGGCGAGATGTCAAACCACCGCGCCCGAATTTTCGTCGTTCGGGTCGTTCTCTTTTTTAATGGGCTTGATCAGATCTTCTCGCCGAATACCCAACCACATG
>CANHUM010000020.1 GCA_947463845.1 Comamonadaceae bacterium | reverse complement strand
GCATTCGAGCGCTTTGACGAGGCGAACCACGATGCATCGCGTTTTGTCGACGAAGACATGAACCGCCAATGGATCGACGAGCGCATCGCCGAACCCCGCACGCTCGAGCGCCAGCGCGTGGCCGCGCTCGCTCCGTGGGTGCAACAGGCCGACTGGGTGCTGGACCTGCATTCCATGCACGAACGTGGCGCGTCGTTGCTGCTGACCGGTGTGCATCCACGCAACCTGCAACTGGCACGCCAGCTTGCGAACCCGGTCCACGTCGTGGTCGATGCCGGTCACAAGGACGGCGTGCGCATGCGCGACTACGGGCGCTTTGGCCTGCCCGATGACCAGGCCCCCGAGACGCGCTCGCTGCTGATCGAATGCGGTTTTCATGGCGACCCGGCCAGCCGCGATGTGGCGCGTGACCTGAGCACCCGCTTTCTGGAAGTGTCTGGCGTGCTTTCGGCTTCTGCCTTGCAGGCAGCATTGCCCGGCTGGAAGCAGGCCGACGCCCCTCAGCAGTGGGCCCTTGAAGTGACCGGGCCGGTGGTGGCGCGCAGCGAAAAATTCCGTTTTACCGAGCCTTTCACGGGACTGGAATGCATCTCTAAGGCCGGCACGGTGATTGGTGACAACGATGGCGAGCCCGTCACCACGCCGTATGACGACTGCGTGCTGGTCATGCCCTCGGTGCGACAGGCCCGGGCAGGCGTTACAGTGGTACGTTTCGCACGGCGGCGGCCTTTGTAGCCGAGCCACTTTTCCTGACCAGCCACTGACCAGGCTGGGGCGAAAAAAAACCCGCAAAGCGCAAGCTGTTGCGGGTTTTTTTGAAGGGTGAGGCTGAGCGATCAGCGCACCACCGACCTCAAGAAGCTTCAGGCCATGAACACGGCGATGAAGGCCAGCAGGAAAATCAGCACGGCACCAGCGGCTGGAATGACCACGGGGATGTGCTTGACCACGTTTTCCACGGGATCGTCGGATGTGTGTGTGTCGTTGTGAGCAGACATGGGTAACCTCAAAACAAGAATGGCTGTATTGTAGCCAAGGCGGGCTGGCGGCCCGCTGACAACCCGGCTCACATCAGGGCATAGGTGGTGCTGGCCCTGAAAACGCTTTTGCCGTCGTCGGCCCCGGTCAGGTCAATCTCGCCAAAGGCCATGGCCTTACCTGCCCGCAGCAACCGGGCGGTGACCAGTGCGTCCTGCCCGGACAGCGGCTTCATGAACGTGCTGGACAACTGCACGGTGCTGCAAGGTCGGAACTGGCCAAAGTGGTGGATCAGCGCCAACACCATGGCGGTGTCGGCCGCGGCCATCATGGCCTGGCCGCACAGCATGCCGCCCACCCGCGAAAGCTGTTCGCTTTGCGGCAGGCGCAGGGTCACGCTGTCGGCATCAAAGCGCTCGACTTGCAGGTTCAGCGCCTGCACCCAGGGGGCGAACAGGTCAGACAGGGATTGCTGCAGGGTTTCGCGGGTGGTGTTCATGCCCGCAGTTTATCCAGGCCGGGCTCCAGCAGGGTCTGCAAATCGATGGATGGACTGTGCTGGGCGGCAAGGCTTCCGTATACTGACCACCTCCACCTACATCGACCACCGCAAGCTCTAGCACCATGGCTTCATCGATTCTTGTCTTGGGCGCAGGCATGGTCGGCACCTGCACGGCCTTGCACTTGCAAGAGCGCGGGATGGACGTGACGCTGGTGGACCGGCGCGAACCCGGCCAGGAAACTTCATTCGGCAATGCGGGCTTGATCCAGCGCGAAGCGGTTGAGCCCTATGCCTTCCCCCGTGACGTTGGCACCTTGATGAATGCCTTGTGGGGCCGTGGTGCCCAAGTCCATTGGCATGCCCGTGGCCTGTGGCAGATGGCCGGGGCCTTGCGGCGCTACTTCAACCACTCGCACCCCCAAGCGCATGCCCAGGTCACCGAGGCCTACAGTCGACTGATTGCACACGCGACCCACGAACACGAATATTGGATGACCGCCTCCGGTGCGCAGGCCCTTGTCAAGCGGGCTGGTTTCCGTTTTGTCTTCCGCACCCCCCAGGCGCTGGACGAAGGCTTGCAACGGGCGATGCGCCTGAACGACCGCTTTGGCGTGCGCTATCAGGCAGAAAGCACCCAGCAGCTGACGCAGGCCGAGCCTGCCTTGCGCACGCCGCTGGCCGGAGCTGTGCATTGGCTGGACCCGTGGGCGGTGAGCGATCCGGGCGCCTTGGTGCAGCGCTATGCCGATCTGTTTGTGGCCCGAGGTGGTCGCTTGCTCACTGGTGATGCGGCCAGTTTGCGTTCGCAAGGTGCAGGCTGGTCGGTGCAAACCAGCGCAGGCCGTGTGGAGGCCCAACAAGCGGTGCTGGCGCTGGGACCCTGGGCCGATGGCACGATCCGCACGTTGGGTTACCGCTTTCCGCTGTTCATCAAACGTGGCTACCACCAGCATTACCGTTCGCCAGTGCAGCTGCGCCAGCCGGTGCTCGATGCCGAATGCGGTTATGTGTTGGCCCCGATGCAGCGGGGTTTGCGCCTGACCACGGGGGCCGAATTCGCGCCCATCAATGCGCCTGCGACGCCGGTGCAACTGGTCAAGGCCGAAGCCCTGGCGCGTGAGTTGTTGGATCTGGGCGATGCCTTGCCTGAGCCACCCTGGTTGGGCGCACGCCCCTGCACGGCCGACATGTTGCCGGTGATGGGGCCCGCACCGCGTCACAAAGGCCTGTGGTTCAACTTTGGGCATGCCCACCAGGGCTTCACGCTGGGGCCGGTGGCGGGCCGATTGCTGGCCGAGATGGTGCATGGTCGGCGCACCTGGATAGACCCTGCACCGTATGCACCATCGCGCTTTCTCTGAAGCGAAGTTACCCCGGTGGACGCTCAGGGCCCAGTGCGGTCAAAGCACCCGGTAAAAACTCAGAAACACGCCATCGGGCGCACGACGACCTGTGCCGATGAACTGGCTTTCGCTCAGCCAGGCCCACGCCGGCGTGGTGGCTTCGAGTTTGGGCTGACAGCGGAAGTAAACCTGATCGGGGTTGACCGGTTGGCCCTGCATGATGCGCTGTGAATTTTCCAAAGAGGCTACGCGCAACGCGGTGTTCTGCACAAACACCCGGCTGCCGTCATCGAGCTCGATCACATAGCGCGCATCCAGGTGGGCTTGTGTGCCCTCCCCCAGAATCAGCTGAAAGTCGGCGCCACCTGCCAGCACCTTGCCATTCAAGCGAGGGCCGGTCACGGTGCCGCCCGTGATCGGGATCATGCGCCGCAAGCCGGCAGGCGTGTGACCCACTTCGACAGGCGCAGCGATGGTCACGGCCAGATCGCACAGGTGTTCAAGAGAGGGAGGGGGCAAGGTCATGGCAACTCAACTGGTAATGCCCCCGATTCTGACCGAATCTACCCTCTGGTGAAACCCGTGTGAATCACCCTCAGAAGGGGTAATGGCGGGGTGTGGTTTGAATGGTGACCCAGCGCAACTCGGTGAATTCGTGGATGCCGGCTTTGCCGCCAAATCGTCCGTGGCCGCTGCCCTTGACGCCACCAAATGGCATTTGGGCCTCATCGTGCACCGTGGGTCCATTGACGTGGCAAATGCCGGCGTCAATTTTTCGGGCCACGTTGAAGGCGCGTGCAATGTCTTTGCCGAAGACCGAAGATGACAAGCCATACTCGTTGTCGTTGGCGCAAGCGATGGCCTCGTCCACGCCCTGAACACGCACAATGGCTTTGACGGGCGCAAAACTTTCTTCGCGATAAATGCGCATGGCGGGCGTCACGTGGTCCAGCAAGGTGGCAGGCATCAGGGTGTCGGTGGACTTGCCACCGCAAACCAGTTTGGCACCCTTGGCCAAGGCGTCATCGATCAAGCCATTGCAATGTTCCACGGTGCTCATGCCAATGACACTGCCCAATACAACGGGCTCGGGTTTTCTGGGGTCACCCAGTGGCAGGTTGCGGGCCTTGTCGGCAAAACGCTTGACGAACTCATCCGCAATTTTTTCATCCACGACGATGCGTTCGGTGCTCATGCAGATCTGACCGCTGTTTGCAAAACA
Organism: Comamonadaceae bacterium; assembly: GCA_947463845.1. Classification (GTDB taxonomy): domain Bacteria; phylum Pseudomonadota; class Gammaproteobacteria; order Burkholderiales; family Burkholderiaceae_C; genus Limnohabitans_A. The sequence continues at coordinate 7,972 of CANHUM010000020.1, read as the reverse complement.
GCCGAATGTGGCGCCATTGACGGCATCATCGATGTCGGCATCGTCCAGGATCACCATCGGGGCTTTGCCGCCCAGCTCCAGGATCACGGGCTTGAGGTATTTGGCGCAAGTTTGCGCAATGATTTTTCCAACCTTGGTCGACCCCGTGAAGTTGACGCGGCGAACGGCGGGATGCGAAACCATGGCTTCGACCACGGCGCCCGCATCGGCGGGCGCATTGGTGATGTAGTTGACCACGCCGGCAGGAAAGCCAGCCTCCTGAAAAGCTTCCACAATCAGCTGATGCGTTTTGGGGCAGTTCTCCGAGCCCTTGAGGATGACGGTGTTGCCGCATGCCAGCGGTGTGGCGATCGCACGCACACCCAAGATCACAGGGGCATTCCAAGGCGCGATCCCGAGCACCACACCTGCGGGCTGACGAATGCCCATGGCCAGGCTGCCAGGCACATCGGAGGGAATCACCTCACCGGAAACTTGCGTGGTCAAGGAGGCGGCTTCACGGATCATGCCTGCGGCCAGAAAGACATTGAAGCCAGCCCACATGCCGGTTGCACCCGTTTCAGCGGGAACAGCTTCGATGAAGTCCGGGGTTTTGGCTTCCAGTTTCTCGGCAGCTTTGAGCAGCAGGGCGCGCCGTTCGTTGGGGCCTGTTTCGCTCCATGTTTTGAACGCTTCGGCAGCCGCTTCGACGGCCAAAATCGCGTCGGCAGTGGATGCAGCTGGCGCGCGTGTGGCGACCGTGCCATCCAAAGGATTGCGTCGCTCAAACGTGGCGTTGTTTTCGGCCGTGACTTTGAGGCCATTGATGAGCATGGACATATCGGACATGGGATGCACTCCTGGAAAGAAATCAAATGGTTCGAACGGTTTTTTCAAGCGCTTGGGAAGCAGAACGGGTGTCACTGGCTGCGGCACCCAGATAGGCCTCCTGGATGACACTCGAGCGCGCCAGCAATTGGGATGAGCCATGGGCCACCAGGCTGCCGCGCTCAATGACATAACCCCTGTCGGCAACCGCCAGGGCTTTTCGGACGTTTTGCTCCACCATCAAAACCGTGGTGCCACCGTCTGCGATGCGTCGGGTCATCTGCAGCAATTCATCCACCATGCGGGGTGCCAGACCCAACGAGGGCTCGTCCAGCATCAGGAGCTTGGGGGCGGACATCATGGCGCGGGCGATGGCGACCATTTGTTGCTCGCCACCACTCATCGTGCCGGCCAGTTGGTTGAACCGTTCACGCAATTTGGGAAAGTCATCCAGGACCGCGTTCATGCGCTCCTGACGATCGGCGGCGGACTGAAGCCAACCCCCCAACTCCAGGTTTTCCTGAACGGTCATTTGTGGGAAGAGCTGCCGGCCTTCGGGCACCAAGGCCAGGCCAGCCTTGACGATTTCATGGGCCTTTTCTGGCAAGTCATCGCCATTGAACAAGACTTCGCCGCGCAGGGGTATTTGTCCGGAGAGCGCGCGCAAAAGGGTGGTTTTGCCTGCGCCATTCGGACCCAAAATGACCGTCAGTCCCGGCAGGACATCAAAATTCAGATTTCGAAGGACTTCAAAGGGACCGTATCCGGCCGACAGGTTTCGGACTTTGAGCTGGGCTTTTCCGGACCCACCCAAAACAAAGGGTTGGGGGCGATACCACATCATGTCAAGCCCTCCGAAGCATTGACCATTTCGTCACCCAGGTAAGCCTCGATGACATCCTTGTTTTTGACGACTTCCGAGGGCTTGCCATCGGCAATTTTTTTGCCTTGATGCAGCACGATCACCCGCTCCACATGCTTGAGCAAAATCTTCACGGCATGTTCAATCCAGATGACGGACAAATCCAGTTCATCGCGCAGCCGCCGGATCAGTCGGGCCATCTCTTCCACTTCGATTTCAGTCAGCCCGGCAGCCACTTCATCCAGCAACAAAATTTTCGGACGTGTGGACAAGGCCATGCCGATTTCCAGAATCCGTTGCTGAGACGGCGTGATGGCAGCAGCCGGTAAATCCGCAAGGTGCGACAGGCCAATGATCGACAAAATGCTGGTCACGTCACGCAACGCCCAAGGCACCCCAAGCTCTTCCCCCCAAAACACGTATTTGCGCGGCCTGCGACCCGCAAATTTCAAGCCAAAGCGGATGTTTTCGCTCACGCTCAAGTCGGCAAAAACACGTGGGGTTTGAAAGGTCCTGGCCAGGCCGCGTCGGGCAAAACTGTGGGGCGCAGCACCGGCGAGGGATTTGCCTTCAATCGAGAGCTGCCCCGCCGTCAAGGACGTGACGCCGGATATGGCATTGAAAAAGGTTGTTTTACCCGCCCCGTTGGGACCCATGATGCCGACCAATTCACCCGCACGGATGTCGACACTGACCGCATCGACAGCGGTCAGACCGCCAAAGCGGACCGTGATGTCCTGCGCACGCAGCAGGAGGTTGTTAGGCGCCGACAATGCGTCTCTCCTTGGCGCGCTGCTTGTCTCGCGCTTTGTCTCCGCTCAAGTCATAGCGAAGATCTTTCCACCATTGCCGTGCATCTGTCCGCCAGTCCTTGACGGTCTGCCAGCGCAGGGATGCCAATCCACCGGGCAAATAAAGCACGCTGAGGATCAACAGGAATCCCAGCGTCATCATGTAGATTTGAGGCGCTTGCAAGCGCAAGGTTTCCGCCAGGATGCTGAACACAATCGCTGCAATCAGCGGTCCCCAAATCGTCATGGCCCCACCAATGAGGGCGATCAGCACCGTCTGAAAACCGATGAACGGATTGAAAGCGGTGTGGGGGTCAATGTAAGTCCAGCGCACGGCCATGGCCGCTCCCACACCCCCAGCCACCGCTGCGGTCAAGGCAAAACCAGCGACCTTGATCCATCGGGTGTTGACCCCCAGGGTTTGGGCGCGTTGCTCATCGCCGCCGATGCCCAGCAGTGCCAAGCCAAACCGTGTCCGCCGCAATGCAATGGACAGTCCAACAGAAATCACCGCCAGCAACAAAACGGTGTGGTAGATGGTGTTCATCTCTGGCACGGTGGTCAGCACACGCCCCACCGTACCGTGCACCGATTTTTCGTAGTAACTGATGGCGTGGCGAATCAACTCGGCCATGCCGAATGTCAAGACGGCAAAGTAGGTGCCCCGAAGGTGCAGCACACCCAGACCCATCACCACCGCCACCGCTGCGGCAATGCCGGCGCCCAGGGCGATGGCACTGGCCCAGGGCAAGGTGTCCAGGTTCATGGCCGTGGTGTAGGCGCCCAGACCGAAAAAAGCGGAAGTGGCCAACGACAAGTAACGTGAGGCGCCACAGAAAAACCCCCAACTGGTGGAGAGCGCGACATACATCAGGCAAGTCAAGGCCATCGACATGGCGAATTCACTGCCATATCCTGGCAAGGCCAATGCCCAGCCTGTCAGACCAAACAGCACGAGCAAGTCACGCCACATCAAATTCTTGGAGTTCATTTTGCAAAAAGCCCTCTTGGACGGAACAGCAACACGCCAATGAAGACGACATAAGACAGCAAGGCCTTGAGCGATGGGTTGGTGAAGTGCATGCCCAGCGCTTCAATCACACCCAGCATGAGTCCACCTGCCAGTGCGCCGCCCATGCTGCCAAAGCCTCCCAAGGTGATCACGATCAAGGCCGTGACCGTGTAAGGCTCACCCATGGCGGGCGAGATGGTGTAAGCCATGGACAGCAGACACCCGGCCAGTCCAGACAAGCCCAGACCGATGCCGAACATCAAGGGGTGCAAGGTGCGGGTGTTGATGCCCACCAACTGCGCACCGACTTGCGATTGCATGAGTGCCCGGACCCCTTTGCCCAGCAAGGTTTTGCGCAAAACCATCATCAAGCCCAGGCTGAACACCAAGGCCATCACGAAAACCAGCAATTTGTTGGCGGCAAATTGGGCGCCACCGATGGCGACAGGATCGGTCATGAAGTCGTAGCCGCGAAGCTCGCCACCCCAAATGGCCGACACCATGTTTTGGATCAGGAACATCAGACCGAAGGCCACCATCAGGCCCCGGGCCTCAAAGATATCCAGGTTGGGCGAGGTGGCGTTCAGTCGTCTGAAGCACAGCCAGTGAACCACCAGCCCGACCAGCATGAGCACCCCAAACGACACCGGCAGCATGAGCAAAGGCGAGAGGCCAAACTGTGTCTGAACCATCCAGGTGAGGTAGGCCCCCACCATCAAAAATTCACCATGCGCGATATTGAGGATGCGCATGAGGCCGTATTGCAGATTCAGCCCCAGCGCAACCAGTGCATAGATGCCGCCAGTGATCAAGCCACTGGCAATGAGCTCCAACCAGGCGGTCATCGACACGTTTTATTTCCAGACAGGTTTGTTGGTGTTGAGCTTGGCGGTGGCCAGTTTGGGCGGCCAGACCACTTCAAACTCGCCGTTTTGCCATTGGCTGACGGTGCCAGGGGTGGCGGTGTTTTCGCTGCCCGTGAACTTCACATCGCCAATGATGGTTTTGTGGGTGGTGTTGGCGATGTAATCGCGCAAGGCTTTCTTGTCCAGACCAACCTGCTTGACACCTGCGGTCAGGATTTCCAGGCCAGCCCATGTGTGGCCGCTGGCCCAGCGGTCGGGCTCTTTGCCGCCAAACTTCTTGGTGTGTGCGTCAAAGTAAGCCTTGGCGCCGGGGCTGGTCTTGGCATTCCAGGAGCCCATGCCCATCACGCCTTCAGCACCTGTGGGCGTCATGACGTTGCGGTACAGCTGGAAGGCCGTGCCCACCGAGGCGTAGAAGAACTTGGGATTGAAACCCACTTCTTTGGACTGGCGGCTTGCCAAGATGGTGTCCGGTGGATAGGTGAAGCCCACAAAAGCGTCTGGATTTTTGTCCTTGATGCTTCGCAAAACAGGTGACAGGTCTTTCACGCCACCGGGATAGCTCTTTTCTTCGACCATCTGGATGCCACTGCCTTGCAGTGCGATCTTCAGGGCGGCGTAGTTTTCCAGACCAAACAGGTCGTCCACATAAATGCAAGCAATGGTTTTGACCCCATTGGCCTTGAACATGTCCACCAAGGCATTGGTCATGGGTTGAGGCTGCTGGAGCAGCAAGAAGAAGTAAGGCAACTTCATCTCGACCAGTTTGCGACTCAGCGCCGTGGGTGCCAGGAAGGGGTAACCGAAACGGTTGGCCAGCGGTGCCACGGCAAAGTTGGCATTGCTGCCCCAAGGGGGCAAGACCAGGTCGACCTTGTCCGAACCCATGAGTTTTTCGTAGGTGCGCACGCAGGTTTCCACATCGCTGCGGTCATCGGAGCTGATCAATTCGATGGGGCGCTTGACGCCTTTGACATCCAGCCCGCCAGCGGCGTTGATTTGCTCGGCCCAAAGCAGGTAGTTGGGTTCCTGGCTGACCTGCGCACCACCAGTCCATGGTCCGGTGCGTGCCATCGCATAACCAATGCGCACAGGTTTGACTTGAGCGTGCAATGCCGGTGCCAGCGAAGCAGCGCCCAAGGCGGCGGCACCCTGAATGATTTGTCGACGGGTTGTCATGTCTTGTCTCCTGTTGGTGGATCTGAGCAGACCCTGTTGTGAAAAAGGGAAATTACTTTGTGAAGTTATCTGGAAAATTTCCGGGATGCTGTGCAATTTGTGCACTGTTTCGATTTCAGCGTGCGCATTGGCATTCGGGTAATCCCTCAATCTTGGTCATTGAGGGGGTTTTGATGCCTGTTCATAATGAATTTTTGAGAAAAAATCCCCATGGCCACCACCCTGTCAATGTCTACAGACGCGCTGCCTGCCAAGGACAGGTTGGGGCAGTGGTCTGAATGGATCACCCAGCAATTTGGCGGATTGGATTCCGACCTGTACGGCGACACCGTTTTTGACGGCCATATGCAAACTTCCCGCGCGGGTCAGGTGATCTTGACCAAGCTGGAAGCCTCCCGGCATCGGGTGATCAGAACGCCTCAGATGGCCCGCACCAGTGAAGTGCCTTATTTGAAAATCGTGGCCCCCTGGCACGGTCAGGCACAGGTTCAGCAAATGCAGCGCGAAGCCAAAGCGGATGTGGGTGGGTGGGTGATTTACGACACCACCACCGCCTATGAAGTGGCCAACCCCAGCCGTGTCGAGCATTTGATCGTGATGGTGCCCAAGGATCAGGCTGCCCAAAGAGGCTTGCGCCTGGATGGTTTGATGGCCAGACGCCTTGGCGCTGGAGGGATCTCCCGGGTCGCGCTGGAAGCGATGCGCAACACCTATCTGGAGCTGCCCTACATGAGCGACAGTGCGGCCCAAGGGGCGGGCGATCTGATCATTGACCTGGTCAAGCTGTCATTGTCTGAACTGGCTGGCCAGGAAACAGCGATGACGCAAAGGGAGGCCTTGCGCGACAGGATCCGACAACATGTGCACAAGTATTTGAGGGACCCCGATTTGAACGTCGATGGCATTGCGCGTGCGCTCAATTGCAGCCGAAGACATTTGTACAACGCTTTCGAGGGCCAAGGGGAGTCGGTCGCGGCCTACATCCAGCGCATGCGTCTGGAGGCCTGCATCAAGGACCTTCAGACGACGACTCCCAAATCCCGGGCGATCACCGACATCGCGGTGTCCTGGGGTTTCGGCAACCCCTCGCACTTCAGCCGTTTGTTCAAGGAACACACGGGCGCAAGCCCCAGCGACTTCCGGAACCAAAACCTTGAAAAACAAGGCGGACAGTTCTAGCCGGGTTTGGAATGACGGCTTCGAAACCAGCAGTGGAAAGCTTCTGAACTTAATCTCTGGGTGGATTGGGGGTGCTGCCCATCCATGCCGTCAATGAGGCGCGCATGGCCTCTTCCACCGACATGTCCAGCACCTGCACCCACTCGCGCGGCACAAACACGGTGTAGCCGCCAATCATGTAGCCCATGGGCAGGTAGACCGCCACATGCTCACGGGTCTGTGCGTCCAGCGGCAGATCGCTCAGTTGCTGGCGCGTCACCAGGCCAATGATGGACAGGTCGCTGTCCGGCTTTTTCAGCAGCACCACCTGTTGTGCGTTTTGCTCGTTGGGTGAGAAGTAGTCGGCAAAACTCTTGAGCGAGGAGTAAATGCTTTTGACCAAGGGCAAGTTGGTGAAGGGCAGCTCCACCCAACCCAACACCCGCTTCATGAAAGGTTGCGACACCAGAAAGCCCAGCACCAGGATCAGCGCTGTGCCCAGCAAAATGCCCAGGCCAGGCAGGTAAAAATCACCTGTGACCGGGCGCAGCACGCGCATGGCCAGACCCTCGACCCAGGTCACAAACAGGTAGAGCACGTAGACCGTGAGGCCGACCGGCAAAAAAGTGATCAGGCCGCGGAAAAAATAGGCGTAAAGACGTTTCATGTGGCGCATTGTGACCGCTCGCCAAAGGGCCGCAAACAACGGGGAAAAGTGGCAGCCGGGTTCTGTGTTTTCCAGGAACCTCAGACTCGCGCTTTAATACTGGACTGCGTGACCCAGCGCACACCGATTGTTCTTCCGATTTGATCCATGCTTTCCACCCAAGACAAGACCCGCACTGACGACACCCGCATCGCTTCGGTGCGCCCCCTCATGACGCCTGCGCTACTCGAAGAGCGGCTGCCCGCATCAGCTGCACACCTGGCGCTGGTCGAGCGCTCCCGGCAAGACATCTCGAACGTGCTGCAAGGCCGGGACGACCGTTTGGTGGTGGTGGTCGGACCCTGCTCGATTCATGACCATGACCAGGCCATCGCCTACGCCCGGCTGCTCAAGATCCAAGCAGAGCAGCACGCCCAAGACCTGCACATCGTGATGCGCGTGTACTTTGAAAAGCCCCGCACCACGGTGGGCTGGAAGGGCTACATCAACGACCCGCACCTGGACGGCAGCTTTGCCATGAACCAAGGGCTGGAGATGGCGCGCCAATTGTTGCTGGACATCCTCGATGTCGGCCTGCCTGTGGCCACCGAGTTTCTGGACTTGCTCAGCCCGCAGTACATCAGTGACTTG
>CANHUM010000019.1 GCA_947463845.1 Comamonadaceae bacterium | reverse complement strand
GTCCAGAAGGGCTTGTTCCCTTGGGCCGCCTCGGGCCGCGCCATTGCCAACGGCCGCGACGAAGGCGTGACCAAACTGCTGTTTGACGATTCACCCGAGGCCCACGGCCACGGCAAGATCTTGGGCGGCGGCATGGTGGGCACCCATGCGGGCGACATGATTGGCGAGATCGCTCTGGCCATCGAGATGGGCGCAGACGCCGTGGACATCGGCAAAACCATCCACCCCCACCCCACGCTGGGCGAGAGCATCGGCATGGCGGCGGAGGTGGCGCATGGCTCTTGTACAGATGTGCCGCCGAGCAAGAAGTAAAAAGCTTTTAAGAAAAAACTCGGACGGTGAACGGTTCGGGCTTTTTTCTATTCAGAGCGTGTGGGGTCATCGCCGCAATGCACGCGGCGATTCAGCCCATACTCACCTTGACTCAATGTGCGCCAAGGTAGCACCCTTCAACGCGTTCGGTTTCATCACCTTCTTCGCTGCAAAGTGCAGCAATCAAGGCTTGGTCCACCACCTGGCCCGGTAGTGGCAGCTCTTCATTCGTCCAGCGTTTGACCAAGTGGCCATTGGCCACGCCGCCCTTGTGAGGGGCTTGGTAGGCGCGGCGGTGTTGCATGGTGATGCCACTGTTGGCGTTGGCGATGATGCGGCTTTCGCCCAAGGCCCAGGGTTCAAAGTAGGCATTGGCGGCGGCATCCACTTGACGAAAGTAGCTGCGTGCGCCTTCGGCATTGAGTTTTTTACGCACGGTGCGGGTGATCAGGCCCTGCAAGTGGTCCAGTGCTGCATCGTCCATTTGCTCAAGGGCTTCGGGGCTCATGTCTTGTGCGGCCAGTGCTGCTATCTTGGCCAATTCGGCGGGTAACTCGGCGGCTAAGACCTGCACCATGGCTTTGACCACATCGCGGTGCGGTGCCACAGCGGTGGCCACACCGCGTATTTGTGGCTGCATGGGGCAGCGAATTTCCACAAAGCGTGGCTTGACGGGGCCGCTGCAGCCGTCGTGGTGGTAGTACTCGCCTTGGCTCAGCCGCCCTTTGCTGGAGCGTCCACGTACGTCGCGGTAGGTTGGGTGTTGGGTGTGCACGTTCAGGCAGACGATCAGACCGGTGGCATCGACCAATTGGTAAAAGGCTTCGCGCCATTCGGGCAAGAGGAGTTTGTGGTGCAGGTAGTCGGTGGGGGCATCGGCTTCGTGGCCTGCTTCGCCCTCGATCACCAACACAAAGGGCTTGGGCCGGCGCACGCGCCACAAGGCGTTGGCAAATTCCAGCTGAGATCCATTGATGTCGGGGGCCGTGACGGCGCGGTGGTCCTGAAGTTCTGTCATTGAGCTAGCGCTGATGGAGGGCCTGCACGCATTTCGAGCGTACAACTGACAATCATTTTAGGTGGAAGGTGAGCAGTCGATAGACTTGGAAAGATCTTGCACCATCCGTCAGCGTGGTGGACGAGCTGAATTCACAACGTTCGAACTGCTCGTATATGCCCGTACTTGCCCGGTCATGATCAGCTGTTCATCTCGCTTGGTGCTTCCATTCTGTAGCCCAAGCCCCGCATGGTTTGAATCAGGGGGATGGGTCGACCTTCGTCGATCTTGCTGCGCAGCCGGCGGATGTACACATCCACCACATTCGTCAGCGGGTCCTCATTCAGGCCCCACACACTCGACAAAATTCTCTCTCTGCTGAACAAACGTCCCGGCGCGCTCATCAGCAGCTCCAACAGTGCCAGCTCGCGCGCCGTCAGGTTCAGGGTTTCGCCGGCGCGGCTTGCGCGCATGGCTTCTCGATCGAGCAAAACATCGGCCACTTGCAAGTGGCTGGGACGAGCGCTTGACAAGCCTTGACCCCTCCGAGCCAAGGCCTCCAGCCGGGCCAGCAATTCTTCAAATTCAAACGGCTTGCACATGTAGTCATCAGCCCCCATGCGCAAACCGGCGACCCTCTCTTCCAAGGTGTTTAAGGCCGTCAGCATCAGCACCGGAAACATGATGCCTTGTGCCCGCAAGGTTTGGCAGATTTCCATACCGTTCATGCCTGGCAGCATCAAGTCGAGCACCACCACGGTGGGAGAAGCGTCTGCAGGGTTTTGCCGTGCTGTCTCCAGCACCAAAGCCAGCCCTTCTGGACCGGTCGCGGCACGTTGTACCTGTAGGCCTTCGGCCCTCAGACCACGTTGCAAAAAATCGGCAATACGCGGGTCATCTTCAATCAGGATGATGTTCATGGCTCAGCATTTGGAAGAATGTCCAGGGTGGGACGGGTCAGCAAAGGCAACTGCAAAACCACACAAGTGCCAGTGCCTTGTGCTTCATCAGCTGGGCTTTGCAGCGTCAAACTGCCGCCGTGCGCCAGCACCAAGGCCTTGGCAATCGGCAAACCCAGGCCGCTGCCCGCAGCACGGTGCACGCGGGCCAAACTGCCTCTGAAGTGCCGATCAAAGACCTGGTGCAGCTCTTCGGCAGGGATGCCAATACCTTGGTCGCTCACTTGCAGTGTCAGCATGGGTGGAAACTCCGCGTTTTGTTGCCAACGTACCGTGACAGTGCCTTGAGGGTGCGAATAGCGCACCGCGTTGTCCAGCAAGAGCAACAGCAACTGGCTCAAGCGCTGCGCATCACCCATCACTTTGACCGAACCTTTGGGCATGCTGGGGCAGTCAATCAGGATGTTTTTTTCACCGGCCAAAGCACTGGCCTGAGACAGTGCATCGGCCAAGGGCTCAGAGAAGTCCACGGTTTGGTGAACGATGCTCAGGGTTTCCATGTCGCTGCGGGCCATGGCCAGCAGGTCGTCAATCACCGAGCCCAGTTGACGCGAAATGGCCACAATGCGCTGCAAAGCCTCTCGGTACTCAGGTGCGGGGCGTTCGCCCCCGCGCAATGTGATTTCGGCTTCTCCCCGAATGGCCGTGGTGGGCGTGCGCAACTCGTGACTGATATCGGCCAACAACTGGCGGCGTCGGGTGTCTGTTTGTTGCAGTGACTTGTTAGCTTCATGCAACGCACTGGTGCGCTCTCGCACCTCCAACTCCAGACGATGGCGTTGCTCGGTTTCTTGTTGGCTGTGCATTTCAAGCGCTGCTGCCATGGCATTCATGCTGCGGGCCACGTCCGAAAACTCGTCTTGTCCATCCAAAGGGATGCGGTGTTGCAGTCGCCCTTGTCGAAGTTTGTGCGCGCCCCGAGCCAATTCGTCAATCGGTCTGCGCAGCGCCCGGGCAAAATGGAATGTGGCACCCAAAGCCAGTATGGCCGATGAAAAGGCCATGCCCACCCACAGCCAGCGGATGCGCGCCAAGGTGGCGTCGGCGGCTTTGCGCTCTCTGAGCATGGCCGCTCGCTCACGGACGATGCTTTGGCTGATCAACTGGCGTAAATCCCGTCCTTCTGAGGTATCGAAGACTTCGCTCAGGGTGTCCCAGCCCAATCGGGCCGGGATGTCGGCGGGCAGGGTTTTGACTTGTCCAAGGGTGTCACCCAAGGTTTTGACGTTTTGCCCCAATACACGCAGGGCTTCCTGCCTGGCTGTTTGTTCCGCCCCATCACTGCGGTCCATTCTCAAAGTGGACGCTGTTTGTGCCAACTTCCCCAAATCGGCCAAGGTTTGCTGCATGTCGTTGAGCAAGGCCTCGCGGGCTTGCGGGTTGCCACCGGCACCGATTTTGTGCTGGGTCACCCAAGCGCGCAGGTGCTGTTTGGTGGCGGACAGCTGCACAAAGCCTTGGTGGATGTCGCTGGCAATGCGTCCCCTGACCACTTGTCTTTCGGCTTCGCGCAGGGCAAAAACTGCACCTACCCCTTGCAAAACAATACAGGCGGCTAAAAAAAGGAGGACCCAGCTGAGCTGCTTTCTGAACATGTGTGAATTGTCGCTGTCCGACACCATTCACAAGGGCATTTCATTTGTTTTTAATGGAATGCCATGTTGGATGTCATGTGAGATTCAATGCAGGGCCATGGACTTCATTTCTGAATCATCCCATCCTGAGTGGATTCCTAATTAATTTCAATTAAAAATGAATGGATGGATGCGTCACAAGCCCAACGCATGCCAGACGCGAATGGCCGCATAAGCATCGTTGGCGGCGTAAACCAGTTGCGCTTCACTCAGACGGGCGTTGGCCCAGTTGCTGGTGGCGGCTTTTTTGGACTTGATGAAGCGCTGGTTGAACAGCACCGCCACTGCGCCTTTGACGCCCATGTCCTTGCGGTAACCGCGTTCCCGAAAGATCGTGTTGAGTTCCAGGATGCCTTGGGGCTCAATGCCCAGCTTGTGCACGATGCGCTTGCGGTCGTCACCCAAACCAAAACCGGCTTTGACAATGCCGCCGCGCGCCAGCAGATCGGCCGCCACGGCACGGCACTCGGGCTCGTGCAACTGAAACACCCAGGCCCGCTCTGACGTGGCCAGTTGCAAAATGTGCGGTCCATCCGACTGTTCACCCACCCGAAACGTGGGTTTGGACTCGGTGTCAAAGCCCCAGGCGCTGGCTGCGATCAACGCATCATGCGCTTTGTGCGCTTGGGCGCCCGTGCTGACCAAGTGGATGCGGTCCAGCCCCAACCGCTCAAATTCGGGCAAGCGCGCGATGGCTTCTTTGTCGGGCGTAGGTTGGTGCGCTTGCATGCTGGACTCAATTCCTCGTCCCTGACTTGGTTTTTGAGTTGCCGGCTTTGCGAACAGCACGCTGCGCATCGGCGTTTTTGCCTTCGGCCAACCAGGCGGCAAATTCGGTGGGGGTTTCCAGCGTCAGTCGCCCCAAAGCGGCTGAGCGGAAGTCGTGGATCACGATTTCAGCGGCTTTGGTGGTGTTGACGCGACCGCCGCTTTGGATCGCACCGCGCTGCCGAGCGATGGCTTCAAGCAGGGTTTCGTCGGTGTGACTGGCCACGTTTTGCAGTTTGTAGCGTTCAGTGATGGCCTGCGGGTAATGCGGGATCAGGTAGTTCAGCAACTCCAATGCCACCACTTCTTCGTCGAAGGCATTCACGCCAATCGCACCGCTGGCGGCCAGGTTGTAACCGCTTTGTTCGACGATGATGCGCGGCCACAGCACCCCCGGCGTGTCGTACAGATAAAAATCATCGGCCAAGGTGATGCGTTGTTCCAGCTTGGTCACCCCCGCCTCATCGCCGGTTTTGGCTGCGCGTTTACCCTTGAGGGTGTTGATCAAGGTGGACTTGCCGACGTTGGGGATACCGCAGATCAGCACCCGCATGGGTTTGACCATGCCGCCCCGATGGGGCGCCAGTTGTCGGCAAGCATCGATCAGGGCCTTGGCGGGCTGCGTCATGCTGGTGTCCAGCCCCAGAGCGCTCACACCCGGCAGTGCGTTGTAGTGGGCCAACCAGGCGACGGTTTGTACCGGGTCGGCCAGATCCTGTTTGCTCAATATTTTGAGGGCTGGCTTGCCTTTGATCAGCTCGGCCAGCATCGGGTTGGCACTCGAACCGGGCAAGCGAGCGTCCAGCATCTCAATGACCACATCAATGTCTTTGATGCGCTCCCCAATCGCCTTGCGCGTGAGGTGCATGTGTCCGGGGAACCATTGAATCGCCATATGAAAGTCGCTGCTGCCCAAAAGTACAGAAGAAGCGATTGTCGGGCACTTCGGGCCGTCAGCCTATGGGCATGCTTGCATTCAACGTTTCAGATCATCTTGCACCGCAATGTCGCTTTGTTAAACACCTTGGTTTATTCGGCTTTGGCACCCGAGTCTTTCACCACCTTGGCCCATTTGGTGATCTCACTGGCCTGATAACGGGCCAGTTCCTCTGGGCTGGAGAGCACAGCATCCAAACCCAGTGTCTTCAGGCGTTCTTGCACGTCAGGCAGTTTGAAAACACGCAGGACTTCGGCGTTGAGCCGATCGATCACAGGGCGTGGCACGTTCGCTGGCGCAAACATGGCAAACCAGGTTGTGGCCTCAAAACCAGGCACAAACTCAGAAACGGTGGGAACGTCTGGGGCTGCAGGGGAGCGTCTGGCCGTGGTTTGCGCCAAGGCCCTGATCTTGCCTTCTTTGGCCATGGGCAAAGCCGATGGCATGTTGTCAAACATGACCTGAATGCTGCCGCCGATCAGGTCTGGAATGGCAAATTGGCGGCCTTTGTAAGGCACGTGCGTCATGGATGTTCCCGTCAGTGATTTGAACAATTCACCTGAGACATGCACCGAGGTGCCGATACCTGGTGAACCAAAAGAGAGCTTGTTGGGATTGGCCCTCATGTACGTGATCAGTTCGGGTACGCTCTTGACGGGCAAGGCGTTGTTGACGACCAATAAATTGGGGGCGGAGGCGATCAGGGAAATGGGACTGAAATCCTTGACCATGTCATAGGGCATTTTTTCGTACAACGCACCGTTGATGGAATGCGTGCCCACGGTGCCCATGACGAGGGTGTGCCCATCACCCACAGCTTTGGCCACGTTGTCAGCACCGATATTGCCGCCAGCGCCGGGGCGGTTGTCAATCACCACAGGAAAGCCCAGCTGCGCCTTTTCACTGAACAGTCGGGCCAAAATGTCAGGCGCTCCACCGGGTGGGAAGGTGACAACCAGTCGCAAGGGCTTGGTGGGAAAGGTTTGTGCTGAGACGCCTGTTGAACACAAGGCGCCCAGACCCAGCATCAAAAGACCGAGTTTGCGGCGAAGTGGTGACACCCCGTTTTGAATGGTGTGTGCGGTTTCGGAACAGATCTTCATGCGGGTCTCCTGGTTCAAGTACTTTCACTTTAGGATGGGCAGCATGGGTGCGGCATGGTGTAAACCCTGTATTGAAGGAAAGGGTTGTCTTGTCAGAGACGCTTGCATCGACTGCCAAGACACAATGCGCTTAAAGTTCACCAGCATGACGTCTCTAGTCTCAGAAAATGTCCCTCGTCCATTGCGCGCCTGGCAAGTCATGCTGGGCGGCATATGTGGTTTGGTGCTGACGATTGGTCTGGCCCGGTTTGCCTACACGCCTTTGTTGCCTGCATTGCAAGCGCAAACTGGCTTGAATGATGCGGCTGCAGGGGGCTTGGCCGCCATCAATTACGCAGGCTACATCGTGGGTGCCTTGGTGACGGCCTGGATGGATGATGTGCGCTGGCGCCACCGTTTTTACAGTGCAGGTCTTTGGATGGCCTTGCTCACGACAGCGGCCATGGCCTTCTCGAGCTGGTTGCCCGCTTGGGGTTTGTGGCGTTTCATAGGTGGTTTGTGTGGTGCCACGGGCATGTTGCTGGGCTCGGGGCTGGTGCTGGGTTGGTTGATGCGTCAAGGCAGAAGGCCCGAGCTGGGGGTCTTGTTCATCGGTCTTGGCCTGGGAATTGTGGTGTCTGCCCTGGGCGCTTGGCTGTTGTCTGACATTTTCAAGCGTTGGTCTGACCAATGGTTGTCCTTTGCTGTCCTCGGACTGGTGTTTTTCGTCCCAGCATGGTTTTGGCGCCCCCCCGTTCCACCCGAGCCGACGCCTGCTGCTTCGGGCGCAGCGGTGCCTCTGGTGTCTCGGCGCTGGATGTGGACGATGGCGCTGAGTTATTTTGCAGCCGGATGGGGCTTTGTCATCAGTGCCACGTTCACTGTGGCGATTGTCGAGCGTGAGCCGGCTTTGGCCGGGCAGGGGGCTTTGGCTTGGGCCTTGGTGGGTTTGGCGGCCATGCCAGCCGTTTTTTTGTGGGACCGGGTTGCCCGCCGGGTGGGTGACATCAAAGCTTTGTTGTTGGCGTTTGCACTTCAAACCGTGGCCATTGTTCTGCCCGCCTTGTCCGGTTCTTTGGCCGCTGCTTTGGCCGGGGCTGTGGGTTATGGCGCCACTTTCATTGGGATTGTGAGTCTGACTTTGGCCTTGGTGGGGCGCAGAGCCCCCAACAACCCGGGCAAGGCCATGGCGCGTTTGACCTTGAGTTATGGCGCTGCCCAAATGCTGGCACCTGTGATAGCGGGCGCCATGGCACAAGCCACAGGCAGCTTCAAGGGCGCTTTGTGGTTGACTTCAGCGGTGATGCTGGTGGGCATGGCGCTGTTGGCGACGCTGCCAGAAGAGGGTTGATCAGGCCCCCAGGCTTTCCAGCTGCACCAGGCCCTTGGGTGTGTTCAAGGTTGCCACCAAGTTGGCCTCGCCTGTGACAACTTCGACCCCAGACAGGCCAATTGCATCAATGGCTGTTTTGAGTTTGACTGCGCTGGGGTGGTGCAGCGTCAGGCTTTGCAAACTCACACCCGATCGGGGCAAACTGTTGCGCGGATGTAAGCGCAGAGGATCGGCAACATCGGGTTTTCCCCACTGAATCAATGTGGGCAAACAACCATTGAAAAGCCGCTCACCATCTTCACGCACAGTGATTTGCCAGTGAAGCATGCCTTTGCTGGATTTGCGGCTGGCATGGACAATTTGACCGCGCTCGATACCTTGGGTGCGCAGAACATGGCGAGCAGCCTTGATGTCATCGGTGCTGCTGACAAAGTGGACCAGCCGAGGTTGTTTGGCGACAGTTTTTTGCAAGACAGGGTCGTCCATGTCGAACCAACGCGTGACTTGCAGACGCTTCGGGATCACCGCCTCTGGATTGATGGCAATGATTTCAAAATAGGCCAAAGGGTATTGGGGTGTTGCAATCTTGAACAGGCGGTTATGGGTGCCGTACTTATCGTGTTCACCACCAGCCGACGGGGTGATACCCAAGGTGTCTTCGCACCACTGAACACCTGCTTCCAGAGATGAAGCTACGACCACCAAGTGGTCAATTTGAGTTTTCATGGTTTGGTGTTTTCCCCGTCCAGGGGTACGCGGCGTGCGCCATTGAAGCGTTTTTGCCAGTATGAACTGCGCATGTCCTCTACGCGGACCGCGTGGCCAGCGCGGGGCGAGTGGATGAATTTGCCATCACCCACGTAGATACCCACGTGGCTGAAAGCTCGGCGCATGGTGTTGAAGAACACAAGATCCCCGGGTTTGAGTTCTTCCCGGTCAATCACTTCTGTGGCGCGCGCTTGTTCTTCGGCTCGGCGCGGCAAGAGTCGACCGACTGACTTTTCGTACAGATGGCGCACAAAACCACTGCAGTCAAAACCGGTACTTTCGGTGCTGCCGCCACGGCGGTAGGGGACTCCCAAAAGGCCCATGGCCTGCACGATCATGACGGAGGCCTGATCGCTGGCTTTGTCTTTGGCCAGGTTCAGCTGGCTGGTAATTTGAGTCACCAGTTTTTTTTCAGGCAAGGGCAAAACCACCGCTTCATCCGAGGGGGCGGACCAAGATGGGGCGCTCAAAAGCAATGCCAACAAAAACAGGAACTTCAACCGCATAACCTTTGAGCATAACGGATCTTGGATGAACACTAAGTCATTCTCTGAGTTTGTTCTGCTGTCAGACCTGTATTCACAGTTCACTGCCTGCGACAATCAGACCCTCTATTTCTGAGGAAACCTATGTTGATGCATTCGGATGAGAGTCAGTTGGTGTTGGTGGATTTCCAGGCCCGCCTGAAACCCGTCATGCAGGACGCTGACGCCGTTTGGGCCAATGCAGCCCGACTGGCCACTTTGGCGAAGGCGCTGAATGTTCCTGTCTGGGGCACCGAACAAAACCCTTCGCGCCTGGGCGAGATGCCCCCCGACATTCGCAATCACTGCCGCCAGGTGTTGGCCAAGATGCAGTTCAGCGCTGTCGAAGAAGGCTTGGGGGAATGGCTCCAGCCCGAGCCGGCGCAGGCTCCACGTGGCAACGCCCGCAGCTTGCCGAGACACTTGCAAAAGCCCCAAACCGCCGCTGAGCCACGCAAAACCATTGTGCTGGCCGGTTGTGAGGCGCATGTTTGCCTGATGCAAACTGCGCTCGATTTGCTTGAAGACGAGTTCGAAGTTTGGGTGGTGACCGATGCCTGCAGCTCGAGGACCGAGCGCAACCGAGATGCGGCCTATGACCGTCTGGCAGGGGCAGGGGCTGAATTGGTGACCTCTGAAATGGTGGCATTTGAGTGGATTCGCACGGCAGAGCATCCCGAGTTCAAACTTTTGCAAAGCCTTTTCAAGTGAGGATGTCTTTCGATCAGTTTGGCTGCGCCCCTTTATTTGCTTTCTGGCGAATATGACCAGTCAGCTTCTTGCAAGTCCTTTGTTCATAATTATGAATTCAGAAGTGTGCAGGGCTGCGGTCACACCACCGCATGCTTCCAATTGAAATTGGCAGGTTTTAGGAGACTTTCATGGGCAAATTTGCGGATTTTCACGAACGGTCGATCAAGGACCGTGACGCTTTTTGGGCTGAACAGGCCAAGTTGGTGGACTGGAAAGTCCAACCAAAACAAATTTGCGATTACAGCAACCCGCCGTTTGCCAAGTGGTTTGTGGGAGGCGAGACCAATCTGTGCCACAACGCAGTGGACCGCCACTTGGCCGAGCGGGCCGATCAGCCGGCCTTGATCTTTGTTTCAACCGAGACGGACCAAGAAAAAACCTACACATACCGTGAGTTGCACGCCGAAGTGCAGCGCATGGCCGCCATCTTGCAAGACCTGGGCGTGGTCAAAGGTGACCGTGTGTTGATTTACATGCCCATGATCGCGGAGGCCGCGTTTGCCATGCTGGCCTGTGTTCGCCTGGGGGCCATTCATTCGGTGGTGTTCGGCGGTTTTGCCTCGCACTCGTTGGCCACACGTATCGAAGACGCTTCACCCAAAGTCATCATCAGCGCCGACGCGGGCTCTCGCGGCGGCAAGGCCGTTTCCTACAAGCCCTTGCTGGACGAAGCCATCCAGCTCTCGGCCCACAAGCCTGCCAACGTGATCATGGTGGATCGTCAATTGGTCGCCTTCTCACCGGTGGTCGGGCGCGATCTGGACTACGCCACCGAGCGGGCCAAGCACATGGATGCGGTCGTTCCTTGCGTCTGGGTCGAGTCTACCCACCCCAGCTACACGCTCTACACATCCGGCACCACGGGCAAGCCCAAGGGTGTACAGCGCGATACAGCGGGCTATGCCGTGGCGCTTGCCGCCAGCATCCCCAACATCTTTGAAGGCAAACCCGGTGGGACTTTTTTCTGCACCAGCGACATCGGCTGGGTGGTAGGCCACAGCTACATCATCTATGGTCCGCTGATCGGCGGCATGGCCACCATCATGTATGAGGGCTTGCCGATCCGTCCCGATGGTGGCATCTGGTGGAGCTTGGTGGAGAAGTACAAGGTTCAGGTCATGTTCAGCGCCCCTACGGCCATCCGTGTGCTCAAAAAGCAGGATCCAGCCTTGCTCACCAAGTATGACCTGTCAAGCCTGCAGGCCCTGTTCCTCGCGGGGGAGCCATTGGATGAGCCCACGGCCAAGTGGATTTCCGAGGGTCTGAACGGCAAGGCCATCATTGACAACTACTGGCAGACTGAGACCGGTTGGCCGATTTTGAGCATCTGTAATGGCGTGGAAAAAGCGCCCAGCAAGTTCGGCTCGCCAGGCAAGGCGATTTACGGCTACAACGTCAAGTTGGTGGACGACCAGACCGGTGAAGAGTTGACCGGCGCCAACCAGAAGGGCGTATTGACCATCGAAGGTCCCTTGCCCCCCGGCAATCTGCAAACCATCTGGGGTGACGACGAGCGATTCGTCAAGACCTACTGGAAAACTGTTCCTAACAAGTTGGTTTACAGCACTTTTGACTGGGCGGTGCGCGACGAGGACGGCTACTTTTTCATTTTGGGCCGGACGGACGACGTGATCAATGTGGCGGGTCACCGCCTAGGCACCCGGGAGATCGAAGAAAGCATCTCCAGCCACCCCAACATCGCAGAAGTGGCGGTCGTCGGTGTGGCCGACCAGCTCAAAGGACAGGTGGCGATGGCGTTTGCGATCGCCAAGGACACCTCGGGCCTGACCGATGCGGCAGCGCGTCTGAAGCTCGAAGGCGAAGTCATGAAGGTGGTGGATTCGCAGTTGGGTGCGGTGGCGCGTCCTTCGCGCGTGCTGTTTGTCACGGCCTTGCCCAAGACGCGCAGCGGCAAGCTGCTGCGCCGGGCCATTCAGGCCGTGGCCGAGGGGCGCGACCCGGGCGACCTGACCACCATGGACGATCCGGCCGCTTTGCAGCAGATCATCGATCTGATCAAAGGCTGAAGCTTCTGGACCCCGCTTTGTCGGGGTCTTTTTT
>CANHUM010000018.1 GCA_947463845.1 Comamonadaceae bacterium | reverse complement strand
ATCTTCAAAATCCTATCGTATGACGATAGAAAAACAAAACCGGCTTGTAAAACCAGCGACATGCGGGCAAACCCTAGACGCCAAGACGACTGCGCCTAGGGTTTACCAGAGTCGGTCTCGGGCGAGCAATCATCATATGATAGGTCCAACGATGGCGGTAAGCGGATGACAAACAATTTCCACAGAAACACGCTGGATGCATTGGGCCAGGCCATATTGGCAGGTCGCTATGCGGTGGGCGCCAGTTTGCCGCCCGAGCCCATGCTCTGCGACGAGTTGGGCGTCAGCCGCACAGTTGTGCGTGAGGCCATCAAATCGCTGGTGGCGAAGGGTTTGCTCTCGACCGGCCCCAAGGTGGGCACCCGAGTCCTGCCGTATGAACTCTGGAATTGGTTTGACCCCGACGTGGTGACCTGGCAGGCCCGCTGTGGCCTCACGCCCGAATTTTTGAAAGACCTGCAAGAGCTGCGCTGCGTGGTGGAGCCCGCTGCTGTTCGCCTGGCTGCAGAGCGTGCTACGCCCGAAGACATTGCCCGTATCGAAGCCGCTTATGCCGGCATGAAGCAAGCGGTGGAAGAAGGGGGTGACTATGTCACGCACGACTTGCGTTTTCATGAGGGTTTGCTGCAGGCTTCGCACAACCGCATGCTGGTGCAGATGAGCAAGGCGTTGAACGCTTTGTTGCGTACCAGTTTCGAGATTTCCACCCGCATTCAGGATGGCACCAAAACATCCTTGCCTTTGCACCGGGCGGTGCTCAACGCTGTGATTGCCCGCAATCCGGCTAAGGCCGAGCGGGCTGTCATGGTCTTGATCGAGGGTGCCCGGCAAGACATCGAACAGGTGCTGGCCTCACGCCGGAAATTGCCGGGGGTCTCGGGTGCGGCCACGCCCATCAAGTCACAAAGCCGTGCGAGAAAAAGGACCGCCAAGGAACTGGCCTGAAGGCGAATGAACCGGTAGACAAGAATGCAACGAACGATCGATACTTTTTTCAAGCTGCTGGAGTTTCTGGTGGTCGCATGCCTGGTGGCCATGGTCATCATGGTTTTTGGGAATGTGGTGCTGCGTTACGGTTTCAACTCGGGCATTTCGATCTCGGACGAGATGTCGCGTTACTGCTTCATATGGCTCACCTACATCGGGGCTATGGTGGCCATGCGCGAAAGGGGTCATCTGGGCGTGGACACGCTCGTGCGCCGGCTGTCCCTGGGCGGCAAGAGGCTGTGCTTTTTCCTGAGCGAAGTTTTGATGCTGGGCTGCAATGTGCTGTTCTTTTGGGGCACCTGGAAGATGCACGACTTGCAGGTGACCAACGTGTCGGTGGTGGTGGGCATCTCCATGATCTGGATCTATGGCATCGGTTACGTCACAGCCGCCGTGATGGGTGTGATGAACCTGCACAAACTGGTCCTGTTGTTCACGGGGCGCCTGGCCGAATCTGATCTGGTGATGGTGGTGGAGTCGGAAGACCAGGTGGTTCTGGCCGAAATGGCCCCTCAAACAGCGTCTGATGTGCGGGGTCGCGCATGACCATCGCTGTTTTTGTATTCAGCCTGCTGGGGGCCATGGCTCTGGGCATGCCCATTGCCTATGCCTTGCTGGTGTGCGGCTTGAGTCTGATGGCTTACATGGCCAGCACCGGCATGATCAATGCGTTTGACAGCCAGATTCTGGCGCAGCGCTTTGTGGACGGCGCGGACAACTTCCCCTTGCTGGCGGTGCCTTTTTTCCTGTTGGCTGGAGAGTTCATGAACGCAGGCGGCTTGAGTCGCCGCATCGTGAACCTGGCCATGGCCTGGGTGGGACATTTCAGGGGCGGTCTGGGCTATGTGGCCGTCATGGCGGCGATCATCATGGCGTCGCTGTCGGGCTCGGCTGTCGCCGACACGGCGGCGCTGGCGGCCTTGCTGATTCCGATGATGAAGCGAGCCGGTTACAACGTGGGTCGCTCTGCTGGTTTGATTGCATCGGGCGGCATCATCGCACCCGTGATTCCGCCCTCCATCGGTTTCATCATCTTTGGTGTGGCGGCCAATGTCTCCATTACCAAATTGTTTTTGGCGGGCATTGTGCCGGGGCTGTTGATGGGATTGGCGATAGGTCTGACCTGGTGGTGGGTGGCCAAGCGCGAAAACGTACAGCCAGGACCTCGCATGAAGCTGTCCGAAAAATTGCAGGCCACCCGTGAAGGCATTCTGGCGCTGGGTCTGCCTGTCTTCATCATCGGTGGGATGAAGTTCGGTGTGTTCACACCGACCGAAGCAGCGGTGGTGGCGGCGGTCTACAGTTTTGTGGTCGGTGCGTTCATTTACCGTGAATTACCATGGTCCAGACTCTATAGCCTGATTCTGACCGCGGGCAAGACCACCGCAGTCATCATGTTCTTGGTGGCGGCCGCCATGGTCAGCGCCTGGCTCATCACCGTGGCCAATATTCCTGCAGAGGTCGCCAAAATGATGGCCCCCCTGATGGACAACAAGATGTTGTTGATGGTGGTGTTGATGCTGCTGGTCATTGTGGTCGGAACGGCGCTCGACTTCACACCAACGGTGCTCATCCTCACGCCGGTTTTGATGCCTTTGGTCAAGCAAGCTGGCATTGACCCAGTGTATTTCGGCGTGCTGTTCATCATGAACAATGCGATCGGTCTGATCACCCCCCCAGTGGGCACGGTGCTCAATGTGGTGTGCGGCGTGGCCAAAATCAACATGGACACGGCCTTCAAAGGGGTCATGCCTTTCCTGCTGGCGCAGCTGGGCGTGCTGGGCCTGTTGATTGCTTTTCCGTCTATCGTTATCGTGCCCATGAAGTGGATGCTGAACTGATTTCTTAACCCTGTGTTTTTTATAAAGGAGACATTCATGTTGAAACGCAGAAATCTGGTGACCCTGATCGCGGGCACTTTCCTGGTGGCATCAAGTGCCATGGCGCAATTTGCCGAGCGCAATATCAAGTTCACCAACGGCGTGAACGAAGACCACCCGGTGGGTGTGGGCGTCAAGAAGATGCAGGAAGTTCTGGCGGCCAAAACCGGCGGCAAGATGAAGATCACCGCCTTCTGGGGCGGCTCTGCGGGTGGCGATTTGCAGGCCACGCAGGCCTTGCGTGCGGGCACCCAAGAGATGGTGTGCACCTCCAGCTCGCCCCTGGTGGGCATTGTCAAAGAGTTGGGTGTGTTCGATTTGCCATTCTTATTTGCCAATGAAAAAGAAGCTGATGCGGTGCTCGATGGTCCCGCGGGTAGATTTTTCAATGCCCGATTGGAAGCGGCGGGTCTGGTTAACCTGGCGTATTGGGAAAACGGATTCCGCAACCTCACCAACAGCAAGCGCCCGGTGACCAAGCTGGAGGATTTCGAGGGTGTCAAATTGCGCGTGATGCAAAACAACATCTTTCTTGACACCTTCAGGACTCTTGGCACCAATGCCGTGCCCATGGCTTTCCCCGAGGTGTTCACGGCCCTTGAAACCAAGACCATCGACGGCCAGGAAAACCCCTTTGTGACAATTGAAACCTCCAAGTTCAATGAAGTGCAGCGGTATTTGAGCGTGACCCGTCACGCCTACACACCGTTCCTGATCCTCTACAGCAAGCGTTTGTGGGACCAACTCAACCCGCAAGAGCAGGCCGTGTTGCGTGAAGCCGCGCTGGAGGGGCAAAAGGTTCAGCGTGCGGCCAACCGCACTTTGAATGAGCGCTCACTGGCCAGTTTGAGGACCAAAGGTATGCAGGTCAACGAAGTCAGCCCTGCAGAGCAAAACAGGATCAGGGCGCGGGTTGCCTCGGTCTATGACAAGCACAAGGACTCGATCGGACCAGATGCCATCAAGGTGGTGCAAGACGAGCTGCGCAAAGCACGCGGCGGTTGATCCCTTGCACAAAGCCCCACAGTGACTTGCTGTGGGGCTTTTTTTGTCTGGAACAGGTCCGGTCATGAAAATCACGCAACTCGAAACGATCCGTCTGGGGGAGTTTCCCAACATCATCTGGGTCCGCCTGCATACCGACGAGGGCCTGGTGGGCCTGGGCGAAACCTTCATGGGGGCGCAAGCGGTCGAGGCCTATTTGCATGAATGGGTGGCGCCCAAACTGATTGGGCAGGACCCGCTTGCCATCGAATCTCGCCAGCGAGACATCACCGGCTATCTGGGCTGGCGCGGCTCCGGCGTAGAAACGCGTGGCAACTCGGCCGTCGACATCGCGCTGTGGGACATTTTTGGCAAAACTGCTGGCATGCCCGTCCATACCGCATTGGGCGGCAAAAGCCGCGATGAAATCCGCGTGTACAACACCTGCGCGGGCTACCAGTACATCCGCAGCAATGTGAACCAGACCAGCAGCAATTGGGGTCTGGGCCACAGTGCCGGGCCTTACGAAGACCTGCAGGGCTTTTTGCACCGCGCCGACGAGCTGGCCGAGTCGCTGCTCTCTGAGGGCATCACAGGCATGAAGATCTGGCCTTTCGATGTGGCCGCTGAAAAGTCCCACGGTCAGTACATCAGCGCGCAAGATCTGAACACAGCACTCGAGCCTTTCCGCAAGATCAGAAAAACGGTCGGCGACAAGATGGACATCATGGTCGAGTTCCACAGCTTATGGCGTTTGCCAATGGCGCAAAAGATTTCGCGTGCGCTGCAGGAGTTCAATACCTTTTGGCACGAAGATGCGATCCGCATGGACAGTCTGGATCTGCTCAAACAATACGCTACGGATTGCAAGGCGCTCATTTGTGCCAGTGAAACGCTCAGCTACAAGTGGGGTTTCAAGGACTATTTGCAAACGGGTGTAGCCGGTGTGGCCATGCTGGACCTGAGTTGGTGCGGAGGCCTGACGGAAGCACGCAAAATCGCAGCCATGGCCGACGCCTGGCAGCTGCCCGTAGCCCCGCACGACTGCACCGGACCGGTGGTCTGGGCCGCGTCCACGCATTTGTCGTTGCACGCGCCCAATGCGCTCATTCAAGAGAGCGTGCGTGCTTTTTACAGTGGCTGGTACAAGGAACTGGTCACCGAGTTGCCACAGGTGAAAAACGGCATGGTCAGCCTCAACGACAAGCCGGGCCTGGGCCTGGAGTTGCTGCCAGATTTACCCAAGCGTGCCGATGCGATGGTGCGCTGGAGCCGGTGATGGGACTTGAGCGGTGGCCGGGGTAAACGCCCCACGGCCACAGGGCGATCAACCGCGACCGACAAAAGGCATGTTGGTCGCCATCACGGTGGTGAACAGGATGTTGGCCGACAAGGGCAAGCGGGCCATGGTCATGAAGGTATCGACCACGGCGGGCATTTCCATGCGCGGCTCGGGTTTGATGCTGAGATCGGCCTGATGAACGCCTTGCGCCATCTTGGTTGTCATGTCCGAGGCCACGTTGCCAATATCAATCTGACCCACGGCGATGCTGTAGGGGCGGCCATCAAGTGCTGCTGCACGGGTCAAACCCGAGATGGCATGCTTAGTGGCGGTGTAGGCGATGGATCCGGGTCTGGGTGCATGGGCAGATATTGAGCCGTTGTTGATGATGCGACCACCTTTCGGACTTTGTTCTTGCATCAGTTTGAAGGCATAAGACAGCGTGTAGAAAGCGCCATTGAGGTTGATATCGACCGCCCGACGCCATTCGTCGCCTGGCAGATCACCGGGCAATGCATAAGGCAAGAAGATGCCTGCGTTGTTGAACACCAAATCGAGGCGGCCAAAGCGGGCCCGAATTTGGTCGAACAGCGCCCTGACCTCGGACTCTTTGGACAGGTCAGTCGGGATGGCGTGAGCCTTGCTGGCGTTGGGGCCGGCTTCCATCACAGCAGCAGCCAGTGCATCGGCTCGGCGACCGACGAGTACAACTTGCCAACCTTCTTTGAGCAGAGCGAGGGCGCAGGCTTTGCCAATGCCTGAGCTGGCACCGGTGATGAGGGCGATTTGAGACATGGCGTTGACTTTCAGTAGAGGCTTGAGAAGCCTGATTTTCAGGCGTTTTGAAAATAAAACTGTACCTTGAGCGACTGGCCATTGTCACTGGCAGTTGGAGCTGGCCCAGACGTGGAACAAAGAGGTTTCACAACAGTGATCCTGCAGGGTCCGGATGGTCCAAACGTTTTGGCTTCGGTTCAGAGATGCGTTGGTTGTGGGAGTGCAAAGCAGCGAGGGCTTGTGTGATCAGTAGCGCCATGGGTACGTTGATGTCCAGGGTGATCACATCTGTCTCTTCCGGACCGGGAGTTTCCAGCGTACTGAATTGACTGTCCAACAAACCCGATTGCATGAAGTGCCCCACGCGCTGACTGATGCGTTGCGAGATCAGGGCATGGTCACCCTGCAGAAACAAAAAACAGACCTCGCCCGCATGTGTGCGTATGCGGTCGCGGTAGGCGCGGCGCAGAGCAGAGCAGGCCACTACACGCCCAGACTTGCTGTCTGCGCTGCCTGACAGGTAGTTGCCAATGCGGTCCAGCCAGGGCCAGCGGTCGGCGTCTTGCAGGGCAATACCCGCCCGCATCTTGGCCACACTGGCGGGAAGATGCAAGTCATCGCCATCGACCATGTCAAGGCCAAGGCGTTCGCTCAAAGCCTTTGCCATGCTTGACTTGCCACAGCCGGACACTCCCATGACGATCAGGCGCAAAGGTGTTGTGTTCATTGGATTGGGTCGTGTCTCACTTCAACCAAGCCATGCACTTGGCCATGATTGATGCCAAACGCTCCGGGATGCCAGTGTGGTGAACGTGGTCGGTTTGCGCACATAGATGCGGTCATGCATGGTGTCCAGCGACCCCAAGACTTTGAGGAAAATGGGTTGGGGTATAACCGCAGCCAGTACATCGTGTTTGGGCAATAGAGGTTTTTGTCCACAAGAGCTGCAGTACTGTATCGGCGCATACTCTAGGATTCTCGAATGATAAACCCCTGCACTTTGAGTGAGCGTACCAAACTCGAGCAGGGCACATGGTGGTCATCAAGCCGTGAATTTGAAGCGGTGCACAGTAATTTCTTGTGTTCTGCATGTTCAATCTGCATCTCGTTAACAATCAGGGTTTAGTTGACAAGGAATTCGTGTGTGATGCAAGCCTTGAAAAAAGTCGTTCTCTTCACTGACACCGACGGCCGTGCCCGTTTTCGGGATGAAGAAGTGTCCCTGACCGAGGGGACGCCGCAAAGCCGTTTGTCGGCTCTGATGTCCGCCAGTGCCTGCCAGCTGCGTCAAAGTCCGGTGGGCTTTCGCAGCAGTTTCCATTGCACGGGTCACCCGCAGTGGCTTTTTGTGCTGGGGGGGCAGATGGAGATTTTTTTGCAGGACGGCAGTTCGCGCACGTTTGGCCCTGGTGAGTTTTTCTACTCGGCCGACACCTTGCCCGAAGGGGCCACGTTTGACCCCACCGTGCATGGCCATTGGAGCCGGCAGGTCGGCCCCGATCCTTTGGTCACCCTGTTTGTCCGCGACTGATGGTTAAATCCATTGGCACAAAAAAGAGCCCGCTTCAAGCGGGCTCTGTTGATCGGGCAGGGCGCTGATCAGCGGCCGAAGCCACGGCCTCCGCCCCCTTTGCCACCGCGGTTGCCCCCGCCATAGCCGCCACCACCGCCGCCGCCATGGCGGCGGCCACTGCTGGCCAGGCTGTCGATGCTGGTGCGTGTCGGGTCGGGCTGACCACTGTTGCGCACGGGCTTGCGGTTGGGCAAGTCCAGACGCGCAAACTGTGTGGTTTTGAGTGGGTCAATGTGGCGAGGCAATTCATCGCCATCTTGGCGGCGACGGTCTTGACCACCTTGACCCCCACGGGATGGGCCACGGCCCTCTGGGCGCGGGCCACGTGCTGGTGGCCGCCCTTGGCCGTCAACACTGTTGTCAAAACGGGCGTCACCCTGTGCATCGCCACGACCGCCGCCCTGGCCTTCAAAGCGGGCCCCACCTTGGGGACCATTGCGGCGTGAGGGTGGTGGGCCGTTGCGCGATGGGCGGGGCTGGCCTTGTCCTTCGGCGCGTGGCTGGCGTTGGCCTTGACCTCCGCCTGCGGCCTTGTTGTCGCGGATGCGCTGCATCATGTCCTGACGAGCGGCCTTGGCGGCTGCGGCCATCACATCACGGCTCGGGGGCTTGCCTGCGCCGCCCCACAACGTCTGGCGGCCCATGGCGATGGGTTCGGCCACTTCGCCGGGTTCAGGACCAAAGCCTTCGAGCAACTGAACTGGAATCTCTTGCTTGGTGAAGCGCTCGATGTCCATCATGAAGCCCTCTTCGTCCAGGCAAACCAGGCTCACCGCTTCGCCGCTGGCCCCTGCACGGCCGGTGCGACCGATGCGGTGCACATAGTCTTCGGAGACGTTCGGGATTTCGTAGTTCACCACATGTGGCAAGTCTTCAATGTCGATGCCGCGAGCCGCAATGTCGGTGGCCACCAAAGCGCGGATCTCGCCGCTTTTGAATCCGGCCAAAGCCTGGGTGCGCGCTGTCTGGCTCTTGTTGCCATGCAAGGCCATGGCCTTGACACCGTTTTTGGTCAGGAAGTCGGCCACATTGTTGGCACCGAACTTGGTGCGGGTGAACACCAGCACCTGGCTCCAGTCGTGTTTCTGGATGATGTGCAGCAATACGTCTTTTTTCTTGTTGCGGCCTACAGGGTGGATCACTTGTGTGATGCGCTGCACCGTGGTGTTGCTGGGCGTGACCTGAATGCTTTGCGGATTTTTGAGCAGGTTGCTGGCCAACTCGCGGATCTCGTCGCTGAAGGTGGCCGAGAACAACAGGCTTTGCTTGTTGATGGGGACCAGGGCCAGCACTTTTTTCACGTCGTGGATGAAGCCCATGTCCAGCATGCGGTCAGCTTCGTCCAGCACCAGAATTTCGATGGTCGACAGGTCCAGAAAACCCTGACCTTGCAAGTCGAGCAAGCGGCCAGGGGTGGCCACCAGAATGTCCACGCCGCGCTTGACTTTGTTGATTTGCGGGTTCATGCCCACGCCACCAAAAATGACGGTGGAGTCGAGCTGCAGGTATTTGCCGTAGTCGCGCACCGACTCTTCGACCTGGGCCGCCAATTCGCGGGTGGGCGTGAGCACCAATGCGCGGATGGCTTTGCCGCCAAAGCGGTTTTGGCCGGGCTCGCTCAGGCTCAGCTTGTGCAGCATGGGCAAGGTGAAGGCCGCAGTTTTGCCGGTGCCGGTTTGCGCACCGGCCAACAGGTCCTGTCCGGCCAGGACGGCAGGAATGGCTTGGGCCTGGATGGGCGTGGGGGTGTCATAGCCGAGCTCGCGCACCGCTTGCATGATGGCCGGAGCCAGGTTCAATTCTTCAAAGTTCATTTTTCACAGAGCGCCATGTCCGGCGCAGGTATCGGCTCATTCAACTGCTGTTGGCAGTGTCCAGTGAGGGCCGATAAGTCTTAAGGTGGGCATGGAAACCACAAGCGCTTGTTTTGAGCGTTGCTTGGGTCAAGCCCCAGCAGAAGTGCTGATGCTGGGGCAACTGGAGGCCTCAGCGAAATGCATTGTCTCACAAAGCATGCCGGACGCGTTTCGCAGGCTCCTTGCCACCAGAGCGCTGGGAGGTTCTCATGGGTTCAAACCCCAATTCAAACCCTTCGCCATCCGCCCTAGACTGATCGAACACCGCCACATCTGCATCAAGGGAGACACCATGTCCATGCATTCCAAAGCCCAACGTCGCCAATTTCTGGTGTCCTCTACAGCCCTTGCTGCCAGCCTGAGCGGCTTGACCTTGGTGGGGCAGGCCCACGCCCAGACGGCACCTTGGCCGGCCAAGCCGATCAAGATCGTGGTGGCTTTCCCACCCGGAGGTCTGACCGATGCCATCGCCCGCAACTACGGCGACTTTCTCAGTACCCGCTTGGGCGTGCCTGTCATCATCGAAAACAAGCCCGGCGCCGGGGCCATCATCGGCATCGATTCGGTGGCCAAGTCACCCGCTGACGGCTACACCTTCGTCATGAGCACCTCGGGCACTTTCTGGCAAAACAGGGTGCTGTATGCCAAGCTGCCCTACAACCTCGACAAAGACCTGACCCCGGTCACGGTGTTCCCATCCGGTCCGCTGGTGGTGGGCATCAACGACAAGATTCCCGCCAAAACCATGTCCGAGTTCGTGGCCTGGGCCAAAAAGAACAACACCTCCATGGGCACCTATGCGCCGGGTTCCTACCCGCATATGCTGGCCGACCAGACCAATCGGCAGCATGGCACCACCATCCAGTCGGTGCATTACCGCGGTGAAGCGCCCATGTGGCTCGATGTGGCCTCGGGCCAGTTGCAAATCGCGGTGGGCAGTTTCCAGGCTTTCAATGCCGTGTCCACCCGGGGCGTGCGCGCCATTGGCGTGACTGGCAGCTACCGCTCGCCCAAACTCCCCGATGTGCCGACACTCACCGAGCAAGGCAACACCGAAAAACTGGTCACCCTCGAAGGCGGCCTGCCCCTGGTGGCGCCAACTGGCACGCCCGAGGCGGTGCTCAAGCGCATGGCCGATGAGGCGGTGGCCTGGTCCAACACCGACAGGGCTGCCAAGCTGCGTGAAACCTTTGCCATCCCCAACAAACCCAAAAACCTGGCGGCCACCCGCAAGGACTGGGAGGCTGAGGTGCCCGTCTGG
This sequence comes from Comamonadaceae bacterium, assembly GCA_947463845.1. Taxonomy (GTDB): domain Bacteria; phylum Pseudomonadota; class Gammaproteobacteria; order Burkholderiales; family Burkholderiaceae_C; genus Limnohabitans_A. The sequence goes on along the minus strand of CANHUM010000018.1, from coordinate 1,824 downwards.
ATCAAGCTGGCGGTGGATCTGGGCATCAAGCTGGACTGAGGATCGCGACAGGGCCGGGCTGCGATCAAGGGTTCTGCTGAAATAATGCGGGCATGAGTAAAAAAGACCAAATGAGTTTTTTCGGCTTCGATGCCGAATCTGCTGCAAACCCTGCCAAGTCCAACCCACCACCGAAGTCTGAAAGCGCAGAGCTTCCTTTGGCGGTCGCGTCTTTGGCTGCCTCGGGTGCTCAACCGGCCTCCAGCACTGAGGCACTGCCCAATGTGCACGAAACCATGGCCCAGACCTTGGCGCAACACCCTGACTTTCGTGTGCTGCGGCGTTTGCAGCCTGTGGCCGACTATGGCGGCTTGCACGGGCAGCCCACGCAGCGCGTGATCGTGCTGGACACCGAAACCACCGGGCTGGACAGCAAGAGCGAAAGCATCATCGAGCTGGCCATGCTGTCGGTCTTGGTCGATGCGGCCACGGGTTTGCCTGTGGGCCCGGTCACGGTGTACGAATCGTTTGAAGACCCTGGAAGGCCGATACCGCCACAAATCACCGAGATCACCGGGATTGACGACAGCATGGTGCAGGGCCAACGCATTGACGATGCGGCCGTGGCGGCGCTGGTGCAGGCGGCCGATTTGATCGTGGCGCACAACGCCGGCTTTGACCGCCCGTTCGTGGAGGCGCGTTTGCCGGTGTTTGCTACCAAGCCCTGGAACTGTTCCTTTATGGGCATTGACTGGAAAAAAGAAGGCAGCGGCTCGGCCAAGCTGGAGTTTCTGGCGTCCGAGCGGGGCTGGTTTTACGACGCGCACCGGGCGCAGGTCGATTGCCACGCTTTGCTCCAGGTGCTGGCTTCGCCCCTGGCCGGTGGCCAAACCGGTTTGTCACGCCTGTTGGCCGGGGCCGGACAGACCCGTTACAAGCTCAGGGCCACGGGTGCGCCGTTCGAGTCCAAGGACAAACTCAAGGCCCGCGGTTACCGCTGGGACGGTGAAGGCCGGGTCTGGTGGTGCAGCCTGGCCTCGGACGCGCTGCTGGACGCGGAGTGCGCCTGGCTGCGGGCAGAAGTGTATGGCTCGCGCAGTGCCCAGGTGCAGCTCGAAGCGCAGAGCGGTCTGGTTCAGTTTTCCAGCCGATCAGGCCTGTTGTCGGAGCGGGCCGTCTGATTTTTGTGCGCAAGCCCGGCGAGCAGGGATAATGACGGGTTGCATTTGCCGCAGCTGCGCCCACATGCAGGTCTGCGGTGCAGAGCCGACGCCCTTGGGGTGATGGGTCTCTGCCTTTTTTATTCAGGTTTACACATGGCTCAATACGTATTTTCGATGAACCGGGTTGGCAAGATCGTGCCGCCCAAACGTCACATTCTCAAAGACATTTCGCTGTCTTTTTTCCCTGGCGCCAAGATCGGCGTACTGGGTACCAATGGCTCGGGCAAGTCCACGTTGCTCAAGATCATGGCTGGCATTGACAAGGAAATCGAGGGCGAAGCCATCCCCATGGCAGGTCTGAAAATTGGTTATCTGCCCCAGGAGCCTGTGATGGACCCGGAGCAGACCGTGCGCGAAGCTGTTGAGAGTGGCATGGGTGAAGTCAAGGCCGCGCAGGCCCGCCTGGAAGAGGTGTACGCCGCCTACGCGGAAGAAGACGCCGACTTTGACGCTCTGGCGGCCGAACAGGCCAAGCTCGAAGCCATCATTGCCACCGCAGGCGATGCCTCTGACCACCAGCTTGAGATCGCCGCCGACGCGCTGCGACTGCCCCCATGGGATGCCGTGATTGGCAAGCTTTCCGGTGGTGAAAAACGCCGTGTGGCCTTGTGCCGTTTGCTGT
>CANHUM010000017.1 GCA_947463845.1 Comamonadaceae bacterium | reverse complement strand
TCGGTCATGGCCGGGCAAATGGCCAACGGCATCCGCGCCGAGCCCCAAGGCCAAGGTCCTTACCCGAAGGCCATGGACGAAAACCAGATCGGTGAGGCCTGGGCCGACCTGGGTGCCAGCTTTGGGGCCAGCGCAGGTGGAGACCGCATGAGCTTTAGCTTGCGCAGCCTGAGCTACCCGGACTTGCTGGACAAAGCCGTGGCGCTGGCGGCGCGGCAAATGGCACATCCGGCTTTTCCCGAGGCCATGTGGCTGCGCGACCGTGAACGCATCAGCGCCTCCATCCGCGAATCGCTGACCAAACCCGGCACGGTGGTGCAGCACCGCTTTGCCCAGACGGTGTACGGTACGCACCCCTATGGCCAACGCGCCACGCCAGAGAGCTTGTCGCGTATCGGCGTGCAAGACCTGAAAAACCTGCACGCCCAGGCCTTGCGGGCCTGCCGAGCCACCGTGAGCGTGGTGGGTGCAGTGACCCGTGACCAAGCCGATGCCCGGGTGCAGCGCCTGCTGGCGCAGTGGCCCCGCGAATCAGGCTGCCCAAGCTTGCCGCCCGTGCCCGAAGTGACGCCTTTAACTGCGGCGCAAAACCTGAACCTGCCGTTTGACTCGGCCCAGGCCCATGTACTGATCGGCCAGCCCGGCTACAAGCGCACCGACCCCGACTTCTTTGCCCTGCTGGTGGGCAACCACATTTTGGGTGGCGGCGGTTTCGTTTCGCGTCTGACCGAGCAGGTGCGCGAAAAACGCGGCCTGAGCTACAGCGTTTACAGCGCTTTTGCGCCGGGCTTGCACGCCGGGGCTTTCACGGTGGGGTTGCAAACCCGTCCTGACCAAGCTGCACAAGCCGTGGCCGTGGCCCAAGAGGTGGTGCAAAGTTTTGTGCGCCAAGGCCCGACCGAGGCTGAGCTGACAGCCGCCAAATCTAACCTGGTAGGCGGCTTTGCGCTGCGCATCGACAGCAACCGCAAGCTGCTGGACAACGTCGCCAACATCGCGTGGAACCGACTGCCGCTGGATTATCTGAACACTTGGACACGTCAAATTGAGCGCGTCAGCGCCATTGACGTGCAACGCGCCATGGCGCGGGTCTTGCAGCCCGAGCGCATGGTCACTGTGGTGGTGGGGGCGGTGCCCTGAAGAGCTGCTAAATGTAGGCGACGAAATCGGGCACATGCCGCATGTGCAGTGTCAGGCCCAGCGCCGCCATGTGCTGGTCCTGACGCCCCAAAATCGTTTGGGCCAGGGGCAAGAATGCCTGCTCTTCCAGCCGGGCGTGGGCCTGGTAGCGCTGCACCATCGACCCCAGGGACAGCACATCCAGTGTGCTGTCCTGGCCTTTGGCCACTTTGCGCAAGCCGGGCTCCAAAGATTTCCAGAGTTTTTCCAGGGCGCGGTGGTCGTGGGTCAATTGCTCAATCAGGCCGTCTACCTCCAAGCGCTCCGCACCGGCCTTGGCGCTTTTGCTCACCGCCGGGAACAGGTCTTTTTCTTCCTCGTTGTGGTGACCGAACAGGGCCTCGTTGAAGAAAGCCAAAGACTCCTGCGCGATCTTGCGGGCTTGGGCGGCTGGCCCCAGCAAAGCGGGCAAGTCACCCAAGCGGGCCAGCTGGGCCAGGATGCCAGTGTGGCAGTTTGAGAAATGGGAAATCGGGGCGTCGGTATCGGTAGGGGGCAAAGCTCTTGGCATGGTGGTTCGGGATGAAGCAGGGTCATGGCTGACTTTAATGAAAGCCTTGGAGGGTGCCAAGGCACATCTGCATGCATCTTGATGCAGGTCATGCTTTTGCAGCAGAGCTGCTGGGCACAGAGCCTGACATGCCTTGGTTGCCGAACTCTGCACTGAGCAGGGCCGCAGCCTTACACTTGTGACTTATGCCTTCTTCCAAATCCTCAGGATCGGTCCGTGCTGCTGCCAGCAGTGCTCGACCGATTTCGGCCAAGAAACCGATGCACCACGCCCCCAAAGGCCAGCCCTCGCACGAGGTGCGCATCATCGGCGGTCAGTGGCGGCGCACGCGCTTGAAGGTGCTGGACAAACCCGGCCTGCGGCCCACCCCCGACCGGGTGCGCGAGACCTTGTTCAACTGGCTGGGCCAGGACCTGAGCGGTTGGCGCTGCGTGGACGCGTTTGCGGGCACGGGCGTGCTGGGTCTGGAGGCCGCTTCGCGCGGTGCAGCCCATGTGCTGCTGGTCGAGCAAGATGCCGTGTTGGTCCAGCACTTGCAGGACAACGTCACCCGACTCCAGGCCAATGCGGCCAGCGTTCAGCGTGGGGACGCGGTGAGTTCTTTGGGCCGTTTGCCAGGGGGCAGTGTGGACCTGGTCTTCATTGACCCGCCATTCGACGGTCCCTGGTTCGAGCCGGCCCTGAAGGCCGCCACCCGGGCCGTGTCTGTGGGCGGCTGGATTTATCTGGAAGCGCCTGTAAAGTGGCCTGCCGAGGCCCTTGGAGCTTTAGGCTTGCAATGCGAGCGCCACCTGAAAGCGGGCGCGGTGCATGCGCATCTGTTGCAGCGGGTCAGCCCCGAGGTTATGCCCACCCTGACTGCCATCTCTACTGAAGGAGACACGCGATGAACCCATCTGCCAAAACTGCTGTGACCGCTGTTTATTCCGGTACCTTTGACCCGTTGACACTGGGGCATGAAGACGCGATACGCCGCGCTGCGCAGATGTTTGACCAGGTCATCATCGCGGTGGCCCGGGCACACCACAAGAACACGATGTTCACCTTGGACGAACGGCTGGCGCTGGCCCAAGCTGCGTTGGCCGATTGCCCTAACGTGAAGGCCTTGCCTTTTGACGGTTTGATCGTGGAGTTTGTGCGGGCACAAAACGCGCAGGTCATCGTGCGCGGGCTGCGTTCAGTGACCGACTACGACTACGAAACCCAGATGTCGGGCATGAACCGCCACCTGGCGCCGGAACTGGACACCGTGTTTTTGCACACCAGCGCCCAGGTGCAACACATCAGCAGCACCCTGGTGCGTGAGATTGCCAAGCTCGGTGGCGATGTCTCGGGCCTTGTGTCCGCTCCGGTGCTCAACGCCTTGCAGGCCAAGGTCGCGACCAAGCACTGAAACTCACAGCTCTGCGCCTTCTACCAAAAAGCGCACCCGCTTTTGCCCCTGCCACTCGTCGGCATCCAATCGAAAAGCCAGCTTGACCCGGGCGGGTAAAGGCTCGGTGCGACCAAACCAGATACCCTCGACCGGCTGGCCCTGGTGCTTCATCTTGAGAGACAGGTGTTTCTCCCCCACCATGCGTTGGGACACCACCTCGATCTCTTCGCAAAAGACGGGCGGTGCAAAGCCCTGACCCCAGACCTCGTGGTGCAGCATCTCCACCAGGTCCACCCGTCGGTATTCGGCGGGCAGGGGACCATCGGTTTCCAGGCGACGCTGCAGTGTGGCCGCGTCCAGCCATTCCATGGCCACCTGGTTCAGCGTTTCTTCAAACACATCCAGGTGCTCTTCGGCAATCGTGCAACCCGCAGCCATGGCGTGACCGCCAAACCGAAGCAGCACGCCCGGTGCGCGTTTGGCCACCAAATCCAGCGCGTCGCGCAAATGAAAACCCGCAATGGATCGGCCCGAGCCCTTGAGTTCGTGTTCTTTGCCGGGCGCGCTGCTGGCTGCGAACACAAAGGTGGGGCGGTGCAGCTTGTCCTTGATGCGCGAGGCCACGATGCCCACCACGCCTTCATGAAACTCTGGGTCGAACACGCAAATGGCGGGCGGTGGTTCGTCGTCTTCGTCAAACAGGGATTCGGCCAACTCCATGGCCATCTCGCGCATGTCACTTTCGATCACGCGGCGTTCGCGGTTGATCGCATCCAGCTGCTTGGCCAGCTCGTCGGCGCGGCCTGGGTCGTCGGTCAGCAAGCACTCAATGCCCAGCGTCATGTCCGCCAGACGGCCGGCGGCGTTGATGCGTGGGCCCAGTGCAAAACCAAAATCAAAGGTGGTGGCCTTGGCGGTTTCGCGGCCCGCTGCCCGCATGAGCGCGGCCATGCCGGGCGGCAAGGCCCCCGCCCGCACGCGGCGCAGGCCTTGGGCCACCAGACGGCGGTTGTTGGCATCGAGCTTGACCACATCGGCCACGGTGCCCAAAGCCACCAAGGGCAGCAGCGCGTCCAACCTGGGTTGCTTGCTCGCGTCAAACACGCCGCGCTGGCGCAGCTCGGCCCTTAGGGCCAGCAGCACGTAAAACATCACACCCACGCCCGCAATCGATTTGCTGGTGAAGCTGCAGCCGGGCTGGTTGGGGTTGACGATGACGTCGGCTTCTGGCAATTCGCTGCCGGGTAGGTGGTGGTCGGTGACCAGTACCTGCAGGCCCAGCGCTTGCGCTGCCTGCACGCCCGCCACGCTGGCAATGCCGTTGTCCACCGTGATCAACACATCGGCGCCTTGCGCGTGTACACGCTCGGCAATGGGCGGGGTCAGACCGTAGCCGTCAACCACGCGGTCGGGCACCAGATAACGCACGTGTTGTGCGCCCAGCATGCGCAAGCCGCGCACGCCCACGGCGCAGGCGGTTGCGCCGTCACAGTCGTAATCGGCCACGATGCACAGGCGTTTGTTTTGCGCCATGGCATCGGCCAGCAGCCTGGCCGCTGCGTGCGTGCCCAGCATGCCCGCGGGGGGCAGCAGCAGGTTCAGGGCGTCGTCGAGTTCATCTTTGGACAACACGCCACGGGCGGCGTACAGGCGCGCCAGCAAGGGGTGGATGCCCGCTTGTTCCAGCGCCCAGGCACTGCGGGGGGGGACATCTCGGGTGAGCAAATTCATGGGGTGATCATGCGGTGATGAGGGCTTGCAGTGCCGTTGCGGGGGAGGGTTGCTTGAACAGTCGCCGGATGCGCTGGTGCCAGGAGGCAGGCGCGGCGGTGTAGGTTTGGGCGCTGTGTTCGCTGCACAAGCTGAGTTGGCCTTGGCCAGTGGCTTGAACGTGTTCCAACAGGTCGGCCACGGCCGTTGCATCGAGCTGCTGCCAAGCTTGCCGCCAGGCTTGCACATCCCCATGCAAAGCGCTGGCCCGCAGGGCGTCTGGCACGGTCACGGTGGCGCTCACAGATGGCGCAGCGCTGGGCGTGACCGCAGGCAGCGTACCCGCACCGTGCAGCCAAAAGGCGTTCACGGTGTGTTGCCTGCGCGCGTCACGGGCATCGTTCACCGGGTGGTTGTAAAGCAGCATCTGCATTTCGCTTTGCAAGCGTTGCAAGGGGCGCGCCGCCGGATGCTCGGGCATCCAGTGCTTCACGTTCTGGCCAATCACCCGGTCCAGCGATGCTGTGGGCAAATTTGCCAAGAGCTCGCCCTGAACGTGCCAGAGCAAGGCGCTGTGCCAGCGCACTTGCAGGCCATCTTCCTGCAAAAACGGTTGCATGGCCTGCAGCAGTTGTTGTGACTCATCGTCGCTCAAACGCAAATGTTCAGGGTCTGCCATCACGACCTGGTCCATGCCAATTTGCCAATGGCAGGGGGTCATCCAGGCTTGAGGGCCGTCACTCGTCAGGCCTTTTTGTGCCAGTTGCCAGGCGGCCCAGGGCAGGGCGTCGGCTTCGGAGTGCCAGCCCAGGGCCTGGGCCTGCAGGCGTTCGTGCGGCAGGTGCAGCGGTGTCGGGCTGGCGTCTTGCTGCACCTGCTGGCGCTGCAATTGGCTCAGCAAGGCTTGCAAATGGGGCAGCTCCAATCCGCCCCAGACCTCGGGGCCGGTGAAGGTGTGGCTGGCCGCATAGGGAATGATCAGGTGCATGGGCGCCGATTGTCGCAGCAGCAGGGTCTGCACTGCACAATACGGGGTTATGGCATTGTTCAAAAACATCCCCTACGAGCTGGTGCTGGGCTGGCGTTACACGCGTGCAGGCCGCGCCACCCGGCGCAACGGTTTCATTTCCTTCATTTCAGGGGTGTCCATGATGGGCATTGGCCTGGGGGTGGCGGCGCTCATCATCGTGCTGAGTGTGATGAATGGCTTCCAGAAAGAGGTGCGCGACCGCATGCTGGGGGTGGTGTCGCACATCGAGGTCTATGCCGTAGACGCCGCTGCGGTGGCCGATATGGCGGGATTGCTGGCCCGTCTGAAGGCGCATCCGCAAGTGCTGGGCGCTGCACCCTTCATCACCGCCCAAGCCTTGTTGGCACGAGGTGATGACATGAAGGGTGTGCTGGTGCGCGGCATCGACCCGGTGCTGGAGCCCGAGGTCAGCGATCTGTCGGGCGACCGCCAAGCCGCGGTGTTGCAGCGCCTGCAGCCGGGCGAATTCGGGCTGGTGCTGGGCCGCGATCTGGCCAACAACCTGGGCGTACAAAGTGGCGATCCGGTGACGCTGGTTTCGCCCTCGGGTCAGGTCACGCCCGCAGGCGTGGTCCCCCGCATGAAGCAGATGGGTGTGGTCGGCACGTTTTCTTCCGGACACTACGAATACGACTCCGCGCTGGCACTCATGCACGTTGATGACGCCGCCCGCATGTTCCGGCTGGAGGGCCCGAGCGGGGTGCGTCTGAAACTGCGCGACCTGCACCAGGCGCGTGAGGTGGCGCGTGACCTTCAAATGGACTTGGGGCCGGCCTTTTTTGTACGCGACTGGACGCAGCAGAACAAAACCTGGTTTGCTGCCGTGCAGGTTGAAAAACGCATGATGTTCATCATCCTCACACTCATCGTGGCGGTGGCGGCGTTCAATTTGGTCAGCACCCTGGTGATGACGGTGACCGACAAACGCGCCGACATTGCGATCTTGCGCACCTTGGGGGCCAGCCCGCGCAGCATCATGGGCATTTTTGTGGTGCAGGGTGCCACCGTGGGCGTGATCGGCACCCTGAGTGGCTTGTTGCTGGGCCTTTTGGTGGCGTTCAACATTGATGTGATCGTGCCTGCGCTCGAGACCCTGTTCAACGCCAGCTTTTTACCGCGCGACATTTACCTGATCAGCCGAATGCCCAGCGAGCCACTGGCCAGCGACATCTTGCCCGTGGCCATCATCTCCCTGGTGCTGGCATTTGTGGCCACGCTCTACCCCAGCTGGCGTGCCAGCCAGGTCAACCCGGCGGAGGCGCTGCGCTATGAATGACACGAAAAACCCCGTGGTGCTGCAGGCCCAGGGTCTGACCAAGCGCTTCACCGAAGGGCGCCTGGACGTGACCGTGCTGCAGGGTGTGGACCTGGTCGTGCACGCGGGCGAGACGCTGGCCATCGTGGGCGCGTCGGGCTCGGGAAAGAGTACTTTGCTGCATTTGCTGGGCGGGCTTGATGCACCGACGCAAGGCCAGGTGCAGCTCAATGGCCAATTACTCTCTGCACTGAGCGCTGCCGAGCAGGGCCAGTGGCGCAACCGTTATTTGGGCTTTGTCTACCAGTTCCACCATTTGTTGCCGGAATTCAGCGCCTTGGACAACGTGGCCATGCCGCTGTGGATTCGCAGGCAAGACCGTACCCAAGCGGCCGCCGTGGCCATGGGCTGGCTACAACGTGTGGGGCTGAGCGAGCGCTTGCACCACCGACCTGCCGAACTCTCGGGCGGTGAGCGCCAGCGCGTGGCTTTGGCCCGCGCCTTGGTCAATGACCCGGCTTGCGTGCTGGCGGACGAGCCCACTGGCAACCTGGACCGCGAGACCGCCGACGGTGTGTTTGCCTTGATGCTGCAACTGGCCCGCGAACGCGGTACGGCCTTTGTGGTGGTTACCCACGACCCAGCACTGGCCGCCCGCTGCGACCGCCAGCTGCACTTGGTCAAGGGCGTCTTGCAAGCGCCTGTTTGAGTTTTTCAAGCCCGAATGTGGATCGATACCCATTGCCACCTGGACGCGGCCGAGTTTGATGCCGACCGCGAAGCGGTGCGCCAGGCGGCCCGCCAAGCGGGTGTGACCTGCTGCGTGATTCCGGCGGTCCACGCGCCCCATTGGGCCGATGTGGCGCAACTGGCCCAGCAGCATGGCGATGCCTATGCTTTGGGCATCCACCCTTTGTATGTCCCGCAAGCGCAGGAAGCAGATTTGCGGGCGCTTGACCTTGCCCTGTCCGAGCGCCGTGATGACCCGCGCCTGGTGGCTGTAGGCGAGATCGGGCTGGACTTTTTTGTGCCCGAACTGTGCACCCCGCCCATGCGAGAGCGCCAATGGTTTTTTTACGCCGCGCAACTCAAGCTGGCCCAAAAGCACAGCTTGCCCGTCATCCTCCACGTGCGGCGCTCGGCCGACCTCTTGCTTAAAGGCTTGCGCCAGTGCACGGTGACCTCCGGCATCGCGCACGCCTTCAATGGCAGCCACCAGCAAGCGCAGGCCTTTGTGGACATGGGCTTTGCGCTGGGTTTTGGCGGCACGCTCACCTATGAACGTTCTTTGCAACTGCGCCGTCTGGCCTGCGAACTGCCCCTCAGTGCGCTCGTGCTGGAGACCGATGCGCCCGATATCCCGCCGCAATGGCTGTATCAATCCGCCGAACAGCGGGCGCAGGGCACGCCCCAAGGGCGCAACAGCCCAGCCGAGCTGCCCCGAATCGCCCAGGTGCTGGCCCAGTTGCGTGATGTGTCGCTGGCCGATCTGGCCACAGCTTCCAGTGCCAATGCCTGCCGCGTCTTGCCCAAGCTGGCGGCTTTGTCCATGCCCTTTCTTCACCGGCCCCTGCGGGCTTTGCCATGACCCGAAAAAAAGCCTCAACCCTTGACTTACCAATGCCGGAAGTCAATTTCTCTGAAGACGGTGAGATCCGTTATCTGCACCTGGGCACCGAGTGGATTCAGGGCTCGATGTTTCTGGACCGACCCTACGACATTGAGCTGGAATATGTGCAGCGCATGTTTGGCTGGTTGCTTTTTTTTCCGCACGCCGAAGTCAAAGGCGCGCATGCCATGCAGCTGGGTCTCGGTGCAGGCACCATCACCAAGTTTTGCTACAAAAAACTCAAGATGACCTGTACGGCCATCGAGTTGAACCCCGGCGTGCTGCATGCTTGTCGGGGCTGGTTTCGCCTGCCCCCCGACGACGAGCGCTTGCGCGTGGTGTTGGCCGATGCATCGCTGGAAATTCAGAAAGACGAGTGGCGGGGCACCGTGGATGCGCTGCAGGTGGACTTGTACGACGAAGAGGCCGCCGCGCCGGTGCTGGACACGCCCGATTTTTATCGCCACTGCCGTGAACTGCTGACCCCGCAAGGCTGCATGACCGTGAACCTTTTTGGTCGCTCTTCGAGTTATGCCGAGAGCGTTGAGAAAATTGGCAATGCTTTTGGCGCAGACGCAGTCTGGGCCTTCAAGCCCACCCGGGAAGGTAACGCCATCGTGCTCGCGCAACGCACGGCCAGCCGTCCTTCGCGCGATGCCTTGTTGCAGGCAGCCAGTGCGGTCGAAGACCAGTGGGGCCTGCCCGCACCGAAATGGCTCAAGGTCTTCAAGCCGCTGACCAAGTGAGTGCATGTCCATGAAGTGCGCACATGAGTGGGATCGGCATCAGGGTTAACCATAGCTCCGTCACGCTGGGGACATAGGTGTAACCCACATCCATTAAGTCACCTGCTTCACGCAAAATTGCGCCAACTCAAATCAGAGGAGCACTATCGTGATCATCAAGAGTCAAAAAGACTTTTTCTCCGGCTTGCTTTATGCCGCTGTGGGCAGCGCATTTGCCATCGGTGCCACCAACTACAACCTTGGCACGAGTGCCCGTATGGGCCCGGGCTTTTTCCCAATGATGCTCGGCGTGTTATTGGCCATCATTGGGCTGTACATCATGTTCAAAGCCATGGTGGTGAAGACTCCCAATGGCGACAAGATCGGTGCTTGGGCCTGGAAGCCTCTGTTCTTCATCATTGCAGGCAACTTGTTGTTTGGCGTTTTGCTCGGTGGCCTGCCCAATCTGGGCGTGCCAGCCATGGGTTTGATCGTGGCCATTTTTGGCACCACCTTTGTGGTGAGCCTGGCGGGTGATACCTACAAGGTCAAGGAAGTGGCCATCCTGGCCACCATTTTGTCCATCGGCTGCTACTGCGCGTTCGTGTTGCTCTTGAAGCTGCAGTTCCCAGTTTGGCCCACCTTCATCACCGGTTGAGGAGAATAATTCATGGACTTGTTTGACAATCTCGCGCTCGGTTTTGGGGTGGCTTTCACCTTCCAAAACCTGATCTATGCCTTCATCGGTTGCTTGTTGGGTACCTTGATTGGTGTTTTGCCGGGCGTCGGCCCCGTGGCCACCATCGCCATGTTGCTCCCGGCCACATATGCACTGCCGCCCATTGCGGCGCTGATCATGCTGGCCGGTATTTATTACGGCGCTCAATACGGTGGTTCGACCACGGCCATCTTGGTCAACCTGCCAGGTGAAGCTTCGTCAGTGGTGACCATGATTGACGGTTATCAGATGGCTCGCAAAGGCCGTGCGGGTCCGGCCCTGGCGGCTGCCGGCATGGGTTCGTTCTTTGCCGGTTGCGTGGGCACCCTGATTCTGGCTGCGTTTGCAGCGCCTTTGACCGAAGTCGCCTTCAAGTTCGGTCCTGCTGAATACTTTTCCCTGATGGTATTGGGTTTGATTGGTGCGGTGGTACTGGCTTCCGGCTCCTTGATCAAAGCGGTCGGCATGATCGTTTTGGGTCTGCTCATGGGCCTGATCGGTACCGATGTGAACTCCGGTGTAGCCCGCTACAGCTTTGACATTCCCGAGTTGACCGACGGCATCGGCTTCATTGTCATTGCCATGGGTGTTTTTGGTTATGGCGAGATCATCTCCAATTTGTCCAAACCCGATGAAGAGCGTGAAGTCTTCACCGCCAAGGTGACCGGCTTGATGCCCACAGCGGAAGATTTCAAGAACATGTTGCCCGCTGTTTTGCGCGGTACATCCCTGGGTTCCGCCCTCGGTATCTTGCCTGGCGGTGGTGCTTTGCTGGCAGCTTTTGCCGCCTACACGATCGAGAAAAAAACCAAGGTCAAGCCGAATGAGCTGCCCTTTGGACAAGGCAATATCCGCGGTGTGGCTGCGCCAGAATCGGCCAACAATGCGGCTTCGCAAACCTCGTTCATTCCTCTTTTGACACTGGGCATTCCGCCCAACGCGGTGATGGCTTTGATGGTCGGTGCGATGACCATTCACAACATCCAGCCTGGCCCCCAGGTCATGACCAGCAACCCCGAGTTGTTCTGGGGCCTGATCGCGTCGATGTGGATCGGCAATGCCATGTTGATCATCCTGAACCTGCCCCTGATCGGCATCTGGATCAGGTTGCTGTCGGTCCCCTACCGTTGGCTCTTCCCCGCGATTGTCTTGTTCTGCGCCATTGGCGTGTACTCGACCAACAACAACACCTGGGACATCTGGATGGTGGCGATGTTCGGCGTGATCGGTTACACCTTCATCAAACTCGGTATGGAGCCTGCACCCTTGTTGCTGGGTTTCATCCTTGGGCCGATGATGGAAGAGAACCTGCGCCGCGCCATGTTGCTCTCGCGTGGTGACTGGAGTGTCTTTGTAACGCGGCCCCTGTCAGCCAGTTTGTTGGCCGTCGCCTTGTTGTTGCTGATCATCGTGATGTTGCCGTCCATCAAGTCCAAGCGTGAAGAGGCTTTCGTCGAAGACTGACCTGACACGCGACAGACTGCTGACAACGGCCTCTTCGGAGGCCGTTGTCTTTGGTGCGCTTCAAGCGCGTGCAGATCGTGGTCTTGTCACTTGGGTTCAGCGAGCGAATAGGGCCTCTGAGAAAATCATTTCCCATATGGCTGTGTCAGTCATTGACCGGAACCTCACCATGACGAAAAGATATTTGTTGCGCGCACTCTCTGTGCTCACGCTCTCTCTGGCCAGCCTGGGTTGGGCCCAGGCTCAGGGCTATCCCACCAAGCCCGTGCGTTTGATCGTGCCCTTCCCAGCCGGAGGTGCCACCGATTTGTTTGCACGCACCCTGTCACAGAAAATCGGTGAAAAACTGGGTCAATCACTGGTGGTGGAAAACCGCCCAGGTGCAGGCGGCACCTTGGGCTCCGACCTGGCGGCCAAGGCCAGCTCCGATGGCTACACCTTGCTGCTGTCGACGTCCAGCACACATTCCATCGGCCCCAACCTGAACCCGCGCATGCCCTACGACGCAGTGCGCGACTTCACCCCGATCAGCCATTTGGGCAATGCGCCCAGCATCATGCTGGTGCCCAACAACTCGCCCGCCAAAACCGTCAAGGAGTGGATCGACTACGCCAAGAAAAACCCCGGACGTCTGAATTACGCGTCCAGCGGCAATGGCACCATCGTGCAGCTGACGGCGGAGTTGTTCAAATCGCAGGCCAATCTGTTCGTGGTGCACATCCCTTACAAAGGGACAGCCTTGGCCATTCCCGATCTGGTCAGCGGCAAACTGGATGTGATGTTCGACAGCCTGCCCACGGGTTTGCCGCATGTGCGCGATGGCCGTTTGCGTGCATTGGGGGTGACGTCGCTCAAGGCCACGCCACTGGCACCCGGGGTGCCGCCGATTGCCGATGTGTTACCGGGCTACGAGTCCACCACCTGGTTTGGTGTTTTTGGTCCCAAGGGCCTGCCGCCAGAGGTGGTCAGTCGCGTGAACGCGGCCGCCAACCAAGTGCTCAAAGACCCCGAAGTGGTGGACAGATTGCAGCGCCTGGGCATCGAGCCCGTGGGTGGCACACCCGCCCAGTTCACCAGCATGCTGGCCAGCGAATCGGTCAAGTGGAAAAAGATCATCACCGAGCGCAAGATCACATTGGATTGACATGAATTTCGACTACCAGTTCCCCTACACCAGCACCCGCTTGCCGCTGTTTGCGCGCAATGTGGTGTCCACCTCGCACCCCTTGGCCGCACAAGCGGGCCTGCGCATGATG
>CANHUM010000016.1 GCA_947463845.1 Comamonadaceae bacterium | reverse complement strand
GCGGTGGGCGTGCAAGGCATTGCGATTGCCGAGCGCTCTTACCAGCGCGCCGTGCAGTACGCCCGCGACCGCGTGCAAAGCCGCCCGGTTGACGGCAGCTTGCCCTCGGCAGGCCCGATCATTCACCACCCCGACGTGCGCCGCATGCTCATGACCATGCGCGCCTACACCGAAGGCTGCCGCGCCATGGCCACGACGGCCGCTGCGGCTTACGACGCGTCGCACCACCATCCTGATGCCGAAGTGCGCAAGCAAAACGCTGCGTTCTACGAGTTCATGGTTCCGCTGGTCAAGGGCTACAGCACCGAGATGAGCCTGGAAGTCACCAGCTTGGGCGTACAGGTGCATGGCGGCATGGGTTTCATCGAAGAAACGGGTGCCGCGCAGTACTACCGCGATGCCAAGATCTTGACCATTTACGAAGGCACGACCGCCATCCAGGCCAATGACTTGGTGGGCCGCAAGACCGCCCGTGACGGCGGTCAAACAGCCAAGGCCTTGGCGGCGCAAGTGGCCCAGACCGAAAGCGAATTGGCGGCTTCTGGCAACGCCGACGCGCAGGCCGTGGCCAAGCGCCTCAAAGCCGCACGCGAAGCTTTTGTGGACGTGGTCGACTTTGTGGCGGGCAACACCAAAGCGCATCCCAACGATGTATTTGCAGGCAGCGTGCCTTACCTCATGCTGGCGGGCAACCTGATGGCGGGCTGGCAAATGGGGCGCGCTTTGCTGGTGGCCCTCACGCCCGAGGCGCAGGCGCAAGACGCCTCCTTCATGGCCGCCAAAGTCACCACTGCACGTTTTTATGCCGACCACATCTTGTCCAAAGCCCCCGGCATCCGCGACAGCATCGTGGAAGGTTCAGGCAGCGTGATCGCGATGGCACTCGACGCGTTCTGAAATTGATTCCAACAATAATTTTGAGGAGACCCCATGTCTAAATTGCCCCCCGTCCTGGCGAACCTGCCATTCCCTGTCATTGCATCGCCTTTGTTCATCATCAGCAACCCTAAGCTGGTCATCGAGCAGTGCAAAGCGGGCGTGGTGGGCTCCATGCCTGCGCTCAATGCCCGACCCGCTGCGCAGCTCGAAGACTGGCTGGCCGAAATCACCGAGACCTTGTCTGCTTACAACGCCGCCAACCCCGACAAGCCTGCGGCCCCCTTTGCCATCAACCAGATCGTGCACAAGAGCAACGACCGCCTCGAGCACGACATGGCCTTGTGCGTCAAATACAAGGTGCCGATCATCATCACCTCTTTGGGCGCGCGTGAAGAAATCAACCAGGCCGCACACAGCTATGGTGGCGTGGTGCTGCATGACATCATCAACAACAAGTTCGCGCACAAGGCGATTGAAAAGGGGGCTGATGGCTTGGTTGCGGTGGCCGCGGGTGCCGGTGGCCATGCGGGCGTCAAAAGCCCATTTGCCTTGATTCAGGAGATTCGGCAGTGGTTTGACGGTCCGGTGGCTTTGTCCGGCTCGATCGCGTCGGGTGACGCGATATTGGCGGCCCAGGCCATGGGTGCAGACTTCGCCTACATTGGCTCGGCCTTCATTGCGACGCACGAAGCGCGCGCAGCCGAAGACTACAAGCAAGCCATCGTCGATTGCAATTCCGACGACATCGTCTACAGCAACCTGTTCACGGGTGTGCATGGCAACTATCTGGCCCCGTCCATCCGCGCAGCGGGCCTGGACCCCGAGAACCTGCCCGAGTCCGACCCCAGCAAGATGAATTTTGGCGGCGATGCCAAAAAGGCCTGGAAAGACATCTGGGGCTGCGGTCAGGGGATCGGTGCCATCCAGGCTGTGCAGAGCACGGCCGAGTTGGTGGCGCAGTTCAAGGCCCAGTACCAAGCGGCCCGCAAGCGTTTGGCCATTTGATCCAGAGGGGTGTGCCTTGACAGCACCGCTGGCCCCTGCGTCCGGGCGCGCCTGGTTGCTGGATGTCTTCAAGGGGGTGGGGTGTGTGCTCATCGTCCTTCACCACTTGGCCTTTTATGGTCCGATGGCCGATGTCGTGGCCCAGGCCTGGCCACGCTTGATCGGCTGGTTGAATGAGCATGGGCGTTTGGCGGTCCAGGTTTTTTTGGTCTGTGGTGGTTACCTCACGGCCAACAGCTTGGACAAGCTGGGGTCTTTGACGGGACGCAAGAGTCTGGGTTTGGTGGGCAAGCGCTACCTTCGATTGGCCATGCCTTTGCTGGCAGCGCTGAGCTTGACGGTATTGGTCTCTGAGCTGTTGCGGCCTTTTTTCAGCCACGACTCCTTGTCACCGCCGCCCTCGGTCGGACAAGCTGTGGCGCATGTGTTTTTCCTGCAGCATGTGTGGGGCATGGATGGACTGTCTGCAGGGGTCTGGTATGCGGCCATCGACTTGCAACTGTACCTGTCGGCTTTGTGGGTGCTCTTGTTGTCTTCAAAAGCCCAGAGCCTGTGGCCTCAACTGTCTTTGAGGGCTTTGCAGGGCGCTGTCTGGCTTGCTCTCGTGGCATCCTCTTTGTGGTGGTGGAATCGCCAAGCCGAGCTGGAAGATTTGAACCTGTATTTTCTGGGCGCATATGGCCTGGGTTGGCTCGCCCATTCGGCGCGTCAAGTTCATCAGCGCTTCACCGGATCGGTGGTGCTGATGTTGTTGGGCGCAGTGGCGTGGTGGCTTGAGGCGCGCTGGCAAGTGACAACAGCTTGCGCTGCGGCCATATGCCTGGCCTGTGCGCCTGGTGTCTGGTTGGATGAGCATGCCCAAACATCGGGTCCGATTCGACAAGCGTTAGGCTGGTTGTCTCGGGTGTCCTACAGCATCTTCGTGGTGCACTTTTCGGTCAGTTTGATGGTCAATGCTGGCGTCTCCCGTTGGTGGCCAGAAGATGTGATCGCCAATACATTGGGCATGCTGGCAGCGCTGGGTCTTTCCATGCTGGCGGGGGCTGTGCTGTATGAAAGGGTCGAAAGACCAGCGGCCACTGGCAGGCGCTGGTTGACTTGGGCGGCGGTATTCATGGCCAGCGCCGTGCTGGCCAGGGCACTCAATGGGCCGCTTTGACCTGGGTTGTGATGTAGGCGAGGGCTTCCTCGACCTGGTCAATCAGGATCAGACACAGATCGCCAGGCGACAGACGTGACAAGGCGGTATCGATGGCATTGAATTCGCCTTGAATATCCTGGACATGGGTGGTCCTGGGCGCGCCATGCAAACCTTCGCGCAGCAATGCAATGACTTCGCCGTCCTCACGACCCCGTTGGCAGGCATCCTGGTACAGCAGAACCTCGTCAAAGGCTTTGCCCAGGATCTGAGTTTGGTCCCGGATGTCCTGGTCACGTCGATCACCCGCGCCGCTGATCACGACCATGCGCTTTTCGGCTGGCATATTTTCGATGGCCTGGACCAGCGCCTGAATAGCGTCCGGGTTATGTCCGTAGTCAGCAATCAGGGTGGCACCCTTGTAATCGAAAACGTTGAAACGTCCAGGGACGCCCTGGATGTCACTCACAAAGCTGGCCAGACCATTGGCGATGGCCTCCCAAGGTATATCTACGGCCCAAGCAGCGCCCACTGCAGCCAGCACGTTTTCCGTCTGGAAACCAATTTGGCCATGACGCGTCAGGGGCACTTGACTCAAGGGAATACGGAAGGTTTGGCTGCCTTTTTGCGCAACGATATCGCCTTTGTCCAGATAGACGACACGCTTACCCTGTGCCCGGTGTGTGGCCAGCACGGGCTGGTTGGCATCCAACGCGAAGAAGGTCACATCGCCGGGACAGTGACGGCCCATGGCAGCGACCGCCGGATCGTTGGCATTGAGAACAGCCATGCCATCGGGCTCCACATTCAGCACGATCACGCGTTTGACAACGGTCAGGTCTTCCAGCGTGGTGATGTAGTTCAAGCCCAGGTGGTCACCGGTGCCCAGGTTGGTGACCACGGCCACTTGGCAGCGGTCAAAAGCCAGCCCTTCGCGCAGCAGACCACCGCGAGCGGTTTCAAACACCGCAGCATCCACTTCGGGGTGCATCAGAACATTGCGTGCACTGCGTGGACCACTGCAGTCACCGGAATCGGTTTGCCGGCCATTGACGTAAACACCGTCGGTATTGGTCATGCCCACACGCAGTCCCTGCGTGCGCAGCAGGGGTGAGATCAGTCGGACGGTTGTCGTCTTGCCATTGGTGCCGGTCACGGCCACCACCGGGACGCGGCCCAGGTCGCCAGGGGCGTACATGTGCTCGATGACCGCTTTGCCAACGTCACGGCCTTTGCCATAGGAGGGGCTGATGTGCATGCGCAAACCAGGCGCAGCATTGACTTCTACAATGCCGCCGTTTTGCTCTTCCAGGGGTCGCATGATGGATTCGCAAACCACATCTACGCCGCAGATGTCCAACCCTACCATCTGCGCCGCTTCAATGGCACGGCTGGCCACCTCAGGGTGAACGTCATCGGTCACATCGGTGGCGGTACCGCCCGTGGACAAGTTCGCGTTGTTGCGCAGCAAAACCCGGCGCCCTTTCACCGGAATCGACTCGGGCTGAAGGTCCTGCTCATGCAAGCGCGCGATGGCGATGTCATCGAAACGAATTTTGGTCAGCGAGGTGGCATGGCCATCGCCCCGGCGTGGATCGGCATTGACCAAATCCACCAACTGGCGGACCGTGTGTTTGCCATCACCGACCACCAAAGGTGGTTCACGGCGTGAGGCTGCCACCAGTTTGTTGCCGACAACCAGGAGGCGGTAGTCATGACCCGGGAGGAATTTTTCGACCATCACCACGCCATAACGCAGAGCTGTGGCATAAGCCTTGTCGAAGGCGGACCGGTCTGAAATGTTGACCGAAACGCCTTTGCCCTGGTTGCCATCCTGGGGCTTCACCACCACGGGCAGACCGATTTCATGGGCGATTTTCCAGGCCTGCTCGAGGCTGGTTGCTGGTTTGCCCATCGGAACAGGCACACCCGCAGCATGAAGTAAGCTTTTGGTCAGTGCCTTGTCTTGGGCGATGGATTCTGCAATGGCGCTGGTGGTGTCGACCTCGGCCGCTTGAATGCGCCGCTGCTTGGCGCCCCAGCCAAACTGCACCATGCTGCCATCGGTCAGTCGCCGCACCGGGATGCCCCGTGACAAAGCGGCATCGACGATGGCAGCGGTGGAGGGCCCTAAACGGACGTCTTCGTCGAGTTCGTGCAAATGCGCGATGGAGGCTTCCAGGTCAAAGCCCATGCCCGAGATGGCCGCGTAACAGAGTTTTTCGGCCAACTCCAAGGCTTTGAGGCCGACAGTTTCTTCGGAGTACTCAACGACCACTTGGTAAACACCAGGCTCCTCAGTCGGTGTTGTCCGACTGAAGGAAACGGGGCAGCCGGCTTGGATTTGCAGGCCCAAAGTGACTTTCTCCAAGGCGTGAGCCAAGGTCACCGGCAAACCTGGCCGAATGGCATCAAACGGACCGACCTGGGGGAAAATGCGGCGCAAATGCTGCTCGGTAGGGTGCAGTGGGCTGAGCCCTTGCTCATCGGGCGTGCAAGTCACGATGGCTTCTATGGCGGTATGACGACTCCAAAGATTGGGGCCGCGCAAAGCACGAATTCGGGACACTTCCATGAAGAGGGGTTCCTGTTGTTTTTGTCGAGCCGCTTCAGGCTGTCGGGGTTTGTCCGTAGCTTTTCACCCCGGCGCGGATCAAGTCGGTATCCATGTCCATGGCCCATGCTGCACAGGCGGCAATGAGCATATCCTGGGTGGTGAGCAAGTTGTTCTTCAGCAGGCGTGACACGCCAGGGCGTTGCGTCGAGAGCACAGCCTGCTCCTGTTTTCCCTCTGCCAAGATCAATTGACCATCGCGCCAAAAGCCTGCGCGGCCACCCTCTTGGAGGTGGGTCGTCAATCGGGGCTCACTTTCGTTGGCAGCGAAAAGGATCACGCTGCCATCGCAGTACTCGGCCAGATCGGCCACAGCCTCATCGGCTGCATTCAATACCGCAAACCCACTGGGCAATACCAGATCAATTTGGGTGCGTATGTAGCTGGGGATTTTTTCATCCGGCCCTGGGTACAAATCTTCCAGGGGAGCCGCTTTGGGCATGCGCGTCACGATACCAACTTGACAGCGGTCATAGGCCAGCCCCTGAGTCATCAGATGACGTACATCGCTCTCGAAAACCGCGGCTTCGACCGACCGATTGATGAGCAAACGCTCGGCTTGTTCAAAGTCCATCGCATTGCCTTGAAAAAGGCAACGCTGGTTCGCGAAAAGCCCCTCTGAGCATGCCAAACCTGTGAATTTGCCTTGTAAGTGCAAAAGCCATGCGATCAATTTGGCGCTGGGCGTCGTGTCGCCATCGCCCATCAAGCCCACCACTGGAATGCGGCCTGATTCAGAGGGGGGAATGAGGTGTTCAGCAATGGCCTCACCCACCATTCGGGGCTGACCTTCGGCCGGGTTCAGGTGCATCAATAGACTGGGGCCTGCGTTGACTTCGACCACCACGCCCTGAGTGCCCAGGGGCTGACGAATGTCAGGCGTCACCACGTCAACACCCGCAATGTCCAGACCCACCACGCGTGCAGCCAGCACGGCTTGTCCAACGATCTCGGGATGCACCACATCGGTGATGTCGGTGGTCATGTTGCCTGTTCGCTTGACCAAAACGGCCTGTCCTGCAGCGGGCACGCTTTCAGGGGTCAAACCTTGACGCGCAAGTTCAAGCACTTCAGGGCTGTTCTCCAGCAGGACCACCAATTCAAGAGGCACATTGCCCACACTCCCGCGGCGGGGATCGGAATTGATTTGCAGCTCAACCAGCTCGCGAACGCTGTGGCGTCCGTCGCCGGTGACACTGGCGCTTTCTCCACGGCAGGCTGCAATCATGCGGTCGCCCACCACCAGCAAGCGGTGCTCGGAGCCCCGTACAAAGCGCTCAACAATGACTTCCCGCCCTTGGGCCAGGGCAATGCCATAAGCGGTTTCGACCTCTTCCTGGGTGTTCAGATCCAGGGATACCCCGCGGGCTCGGTTGCCGTCGCTGGGTTTGACGCACACGGGCAAACCGATGTCCTGAGCAGCGGTCCAGGCCTGCGCCGGGCTCTCTACGATGCGACCTTCGGGCACGGGCACGCCACACATCGCCAGCAATTTCTTGGTCAGGTCCTTGTCTCTGGAGATGCCTTCCGCAATGGCGCTGGTGCGATCGGTCTCAGCGGTCCAGATTCGGCGCTGTTTCACGCCGTGTCCAAGTTGAACCAGGTTGCCGATGTTCAGTCGGATGAAGGGCACGCGGCGCTCGTAAGCGGCTTCCACGATGCTGGACGTGCTGGGCCCGACATGCAAGGTGTCCACGATCAGTGCCAAACGGGCAACGGCTGCCGAGACGTCGAAAGGGGTGTCGTGAATGGCCGCCAGAATCAGCTCGCGGGCCAATTCGAGTGAGGTTCGGCCCACGGTTTCGTTATCGGTCCGGATCACAACCTTGTAGACGCCACGGGGACCCGCTTCGCGGGCTTTGCCAAAGCCCATGGGCATGCCGGCCAGGGTCTGCAGTTCGAGGCTGACGTGCTCCAGAATGTGGCCCGCCCAGGTTCCAGTATCCAGGCGCTGGAAAAAACCACCTCTGACCCCAGGCGTGCAGCGGTGTTCGATCATCTGCGGCAACCAAGCTTTCACGCGTTCATTGAACCCCGGCAAAAGGTTGGAAGGAAAGTCTTCTAGCTCTCCGATGTCGATCAGAGCCTCCATCACCGACCTGTACGTCCAGATGTTGGGTCCGCGCAAATAGGTCAGGCGCAGAAATTCGATATTTTTAGGACTCATGTGGAAAGTGTGCGGCGATACAATGAACCGCCAATTGTGGCATTGGCCTGCAAGAGCGCTGAATAACCAAGGTTCAAATTAAACATGGGCAATCTTGTTGAAGCACTGGGCCAATTCAATGATTTTCATTTTCGCCTCGCACCAGTGATGTGACGGGCAAACCGCGGTTCTTTGACATGATTTCATCACCTGCTTCAGTCTTGACGCATCCGGTCATTCCGGAAGCATGGCAAGCAGAAGTTCGCAACCATCTTCAACCCCAGGAAAACGTCTCAGCTGGGCTCGAGGTTGACCTTGATGGGAAATTGTTTTTCGTCAAAAGCATGCTGATTTTGACCGATCAACGGGTTCTGTTCTGCAGCGGTGTGCAAAAAGCTTGGCAAAGTTGGCCACTGCAGCCGGATTTGAGCCTGAAACTGAGCGACCATGCAGGGGTAGGGGCGCTGGCTTTGGTGTCGCCGAAAGGTCAGCTGGCCGTATGGCGGTTTACTTTGGGCTTGCAATCGGCGGTGGCTCGGTGGGTGAGTCAGTTTGAGAACCAGAGAGTCCAGCTTTCCGGCGACGGGCTGCCTTTGCAACAAAATGTATTGGTCCCCGTCTGCCCAGTGTGCCAGGCAGCCATGCGGGAAGACGAAGACGACTGCCCCCGTTGTGGTCGAGAGGATCTGGCCCCACCATCCACCTGGACGCTGCTCAAGCTTTGGCGTTTTGCCAAGCCCTACAAAATGTCCTTGTTGGCGGGTTTTGTGCTGACGTTGGCCTCGACCGCTGCCACTTTGGTGCCTCCGTACCTGACCATGCCCTTGATGGACGAGGTGCTCATTCCCTACCAAAACGGTGTGGCCATCGACTCCGGTCTTGTCGCCTTTTATTTGATGGGTTTGTTGGGCGCAGCCTTGCTGGCGTGGGGCCTGGGCTGGGCCAAAACCTACATTTTGGCCTTGGTTTCCGAGCGCATAGGTGCGGATTTACGCACTACCACCTACGATCATTTGCTGAATTTATCTCTGGAATACTTTGGGGACCGACGTACGGGCGACCTGATTGCCCGCATTGGCAACGAAACAGACCGGATTAACGTGTTTTTGTCGCTGCATTTGCTCGATTTTGCAACCGACGTGCTGATGATCCTGATGACTGCGATCATCCTTTTCACGATCAATCCGACGTTGGCTGTGGTGACCCTCCTGCCATTGCCGTTCATTGGCTGGCTGATCCACCTGGTGCGAGAACGCTTGCGTACAGGTTTTGAAAAAATTGACCGCGTATGGGCCGAAGTGACCAACGTATTGGCCGACACGATCCCCGGGATTCGTGTGGTCAAGGCTTTTGCCCAAGAAGACCGTGAGGCCACGCGTTTCAGGGATGCGAACCGCCACAACCTGATGGTCAATGACCGTTTGAATCGGGTCTGGGCTTTGTTCTCGCCGACAGTGACGCTCATGACCGAGGTGGGCTTGTTGGTGGTCTGGGGCTTTGGCATCTGGCTCGTCTCGGATGACCAGATCACGGTGGGCGTGTTGACGGCTTTTCTGGCCTACATTGGTCGCTTCTATGGTCGCTTGGACACGATGAGCCGCATCGTTTCGCACACGCAGAAGGCGGCTTCGGGAGCCAAGCGCATCTTTGACATCCTGGACCATGTCTCCAGCGTGCCCGAGCCGGTTCAGCCGGTCGCTTTGCCAGAGCGTGTGCAGGGCCGTATCACGGTTCGTGATGCTGGTTTCAGGTACGGCAACCGTGCCGTGATCCGTCACTTGAACCTGGACATCCTGCCGGGACAGATGATTGGTCTGGTGGGCCACAGCGGTTCGGGTAAAAGCACATTGGTCAACCTGATTTGTCGTTTTTACGATTTGAGCGACGGGTCCATCGAATTGGACGGCACGGACATTCGGCAATTGAAAATTGCGGACTACCGCAGCCAGATTGGTCTGGTTCTGCAGGAACCGTTTCTCTTTTTCGGCACGATTGCCGACAACATTGCGTACGGAAAACCTGGTGCCACCCGCGAGGACATCGTGGCCGCTGCACGGGCTGCCCATGCGCACGATTTCATCATGCGCATGCCGCAAGCATACGACTCCTTGGTGGGTGAACGGGGGCAAGGTTTGTCTGGCGGTGAGCGCCAGCGCATCTCGATTGCCCGCGCCCTTCTGATCAACCCCAGGATTCTGATTCTGGACGAAGCCACCTCGGCGGTCGATACCGAAACAGAAAAGGAAATCCAGCGTGCCCTGGACAATCTGGTGAGGGGGCGGACCACGATCGCGATTGCGCACAGGTTGTCCACCTTGCGCAAGGCCGATCGTCTGGTGGTGATGGACAAAGGCGAGGTGGTGGAGGAGGGCTCCCACGATGAGCTGATCGCCGCCGAAGGTGCCTATTGGCGTTTGTACGAGGCCCAGCAACGCCAAGCGGAAGCCGAAACGGTTTTGGGTGCTGGCATCGAACAAAAGGTGATCGCTTGAACATGTTGGATTTGCAGCGTGATGATTTTGGTCATTGGGTGCTGGTGCTGCCAGATGGCACCCGGCACAGCCCGGTCACAGCCCAGAGGTCTTACCCCGTGACGGCGCCTGATGCCGGTGTGGCGCTGATGGACCAGGAAGGTCATGAGTTGGCCTGGATCGACAGCTTGGCAGACCTGCCGGCCGATTTGCGTTCTCGGGTCATGCAAGCATTGTCCGAGCGGGAATTTTTGCCCGTGATTGAGCGTCTCGAAAGTGTCAGCAGTTTCGCCACGCCCAGCATCTGGACGGTAGTGACCGATCGCGGCAGCGCCCGTTTCTTGCTCAAAGGCGAGGAGGACATTCGCCGGCTGACGGGGACGGTTTTGTTGATCAATGACGCCGATGGCGTGCAGTACATGATCCGCGACCTGGCGGTCATGGACAAACACTCGCGCAAGCTGTTGGACCGTTTCCTCTGACCGCTCTCAAACGGGCCAGACCGAGCCCTGCTCAGGCACCAGTGCACGCCACTTGATTTCGTGTTCGATGCGCTGGCGCAGCATGTCCGATGCCTCGCGCTCACCGTGCACCACATACACTTGTCCTGGTGCACTGGGCATTTTGTGCAGCCAGCTCAGCAGCTGGTTGGCGTCGGCATGGGCTGAGGCCGATTCGATTTGCGCCACCTCCGCCCGAATGGCCACATCTTGCGCGTGGATGCGAAGGGTGTTGTGACCACTGGCCAGCGCCGCACCGCGCGTGCCGGGGGCCTGGTAACCCGTCAGGATGACCATGTTGCGGTGGTCGCCTGCGTATTGGGCCAGGTGGTGCAAGACGCGTCCCCCCGTGGCCATGCCACTGGCCGCCAGAATCACCATCGGGCCGTGCCGACGCACCAATGACTTGGACTGCTCGGGGGTTTCCAGCATGGTGGCCACATGGTCCATGTTGCGCACTTCTTGGGCACTCAGGCGGTGTTCACCCGGGTGACGCTCAAACAGGGCGGTGCTGTGGATGGCCATTGGACTGTCCAGGAAAATCGGCAAGCTTTTGGGAATCTCACCAGCGGCTTTGAGTTGCGCGATGGTGTGCAACACGGCCTGGGCCCGCCCCACGGCAAACACCGGAACCACGGCCACACCGCCGCGAGCGGCCAGTTTTTTCAAAAGTGGTCCCAGCTCTTGGAACAGCTTTTCCTTGGGGTGCTGTCGGTCACCATAGGTCGATTCGATCAGCACCGTGTCGGCCTGGGGTGGCGGCTCGGGCGGGTTCATCAGCGGGTCATCGGGGCGACCCAAATCGCCCGAAAAGAGAATGCGCCGCCCGCCGACATCCAGCAGCAAACTGGCTGCACCCAGAATGTGCCCGGCAGGCTGAAAGCGGGCCTTCCAGCCGCGGATCGGTTCGAACCACTGGCCCTGATGCTCGGGGTGTAATTGTTTCAGGCAGTGGATGGCCTCTTGTTTGGTGTACAGCGGCAGGGCCGGTGCGTGCTTGGAAAAACCGTGTCGGTTGGCAAAAAATGCATCTTCTTCCTGGATGTGCCCACTGTCGGGCAGCAAGATGCTGGCCAGGTCGCACGTGGCCGAAGTGGCATGCACCCGCCCCCGATAACCGTTTTTGACCAGCAAAGGCAAATACCCGCTGTGGTCCAGGTGTGCATGGGTCAGCACCACCGCATCGATGTGTGCAGGGTTGGCGGGCAGGGGGCTCCAGTTGCGCAAGCGCAGTTGTTTGTAGCCCTGAAACAGACCGCAATCGACCAGCAGCCGTTTTTGGTTGTGCTCGATCAGGTACTTGGATCCCGTGACGGTGTCGGCTCCGCCCAGGAAGGTGATGGTGGCGCTCATGCCACCATGCTCACGCCAAAGGCAGGTGTTGGGTTTGACTTGGGTCAACGAAGAGGCGGCCTGAAAATCCTGCCCCAAGTGCGAGAAGGGCTGCGGTGGGCTCCTCATGGCGGGTACGCAAAAATCGTCACCCACCGCAACCCATCACGCACGGTCTTTCGGGCTGCAGAGGGCACCTCATGGCGGATACGCAAAAATCCTCGCCCGTCGCAGCCCCCCACGAA
Organism: Comamonadaceae bacterium; assembly: GCA_947463845.1. Taxonomy (GTDB): domain Bacteria; phylum Pseudomonadota; class Gammaproteobacteria; order Burkholderiales; family Burkholderiaceae_C; genus Limnohabitans_A. The sequence continues at coordinate 569 of CANHUM010000016.1, read as the reverse complement.
CTGCCCAGCGGGTTGAAGCAGACCTATGCTCCGAAGAAGCCCTTGAGCTTGTCGGTCCAGCTCTCGCCGCTGGGTTGGTGTTTGCCGCCGCCTTTGGAGAGCGACTCCTCGAACTCCTTGAGCAGTTTCTTCTGGTGCTCGGTGAGTTTGATCGGCGTCTCCACGGTGATGTGGCAATACAGATCGCCCGGGTAGCTGCCGCGCACGCCCTTGATGCCTTTGCCGCGCAAGCGGAACTGCTTGCCTGTCTGCGTGCCTTCAGGGATATCAATGGCCGCCTTGCCGCCCAAAGTGGGCACCTCGATTTCGCCACCCAGTGCCGCTTTGGAAAAGCTGATCGGCACGGCGCAATGCAGGTCATCGCCATCGCGCTCGAAGATGTCGTGTTTCTTCAAGCGGATCTCGATGAACAAGTCGCCCGGCGGCCCACCATTGGTGCCCGGTTCCCCATTGCCCGCGCTGCGGATGCGCATGCCATCGTCGATACCGGCTGGAATTTTGACTTCGAGAGTCTTTTGTTTTTTGACCTTGCCTTGCCCGTGGCAGGTGCCGCAAGGCTCGGGGATGAT
>CANHUM010000015.1 GCA_947463845.1 Comamonadaceae bacterium | reverse complement strand
ATCGAAAAAAAACGGCAACAAGTCCAGCACCTCAGTGGAATCAACGAGCAGCATCAAGCATGGGCCGCTTTGAACGAGGCCTTGCGAAGTGAAGCCGTCGGCATTTCCTGGCGCTTGTCGCGTCTGCAAATCGAGTCTGGCAAGCTGGAACTGAGCGGTTGGAGCCGTGACTTCGATAGCCTCAGCGCCACCCGACAAAAGTTGACGACGCATTTGCAGCGCCATGTGTCTGAGCCTGAGACCACAAGCCTACGGCCAGGCGATCTGGTGCGTCAAACCAGTGTCGCCGCCCGAGGTGCTAACGCGGCTGAGAGCGCAGAGGAAGTCATGGGTGTGGAGTTCGTCTGGGTCAGCCCGTGGCCCGTGTTCAAGACCCTGAATGCCATCGCACGTCCATCGGACACAGGGGGCAGACCATGAGTGCGGGGTCTTCGACCTTCGCGCAACAGCCGCCCTGGAAGGTGGGGCTGGGGGACTGGGGTTCCCGTGTTCAGGCGCAGTGGCGTTGGTGGGCGAGGCGTTGGGCTTTTGCCGTGTCGGCGTGCCTGCTCACATGGGGCGTGGGCATGTGGGTGCATGCCGATATCTGGGTCGATTTCGTGCAGACCCGACAGGCGGTGCAGTCCTTGCAAGCACAACTGGCAGCATTGCCTCCAGCGCGTCCGGTGACCGAAGAAGGGGTGGCGAACCCTGAGATCCAGCGTTTGCCCGCTCCTGAACAGTACGGGCCAATGTGGATGAACTTGAAAAATGCGCTGTCCAAACACCGTGTGCGGCTGATATCGATGCAGCCGGTCACTGAACCCTGGCTGGCGCCCCTGCCGAGCGAGGCCATGGTGATGCGCTTGCAAGCCCATTTTGAAAATTGGGCGGGTTTGTGGGCCGCGTTGGTCCAGATGGGGCCGGTCTGGTCGATGGACCGCTTGCGCGTGGTACCCAGTGCAGGCATGGAGGGCGTGGACATTGAAGTGGTGTGGCGGATCTGGGCTCAGCCCCAGCATGCCGGAAATGTCAAAGACGATGCTGAATGGGCGCGGTCCATGTCCGCCATCCACGACATCCCTCCTCAAGCAAGGGGTCCATCGGTTTTTGAGTCACCGGGCAAGGTGAAAAAAACCGCGAGTGCCCCCCCGACGGGACCGCAGGCCTCCGTTCGAACTGCTGATTCGGTGTCGACGCCACACGAGCTGATTTTCTCGCATGCGCCCGAACGCCAGCCCATGCTGCCTGTGCGCGTCATGGGTATCTGGCGTGATGGCGAGCAGGCAGAGGCCGTGTTGGCCAATGCCACACACTGGTTCCGTATCCGGGAAGGGCGGCAGCTGAGTTTGGAAGGTCACCGGGTGAGTCGCATCGACGGTGATGGCATTCAGGTGCGCGACCCGCAAGGTCGCGTTCTCACGCTGCGGATGGAGGAGATGTCGCCATGAAAAATCATGCGGGTACGCATTGGACTGGGTGTGTGTTTCTGGTTTGGCTGTTCTTGCTGGTGGATCCGGCCAAGTCCCAGGGGCCAGTGGCAAGGCCTATGACCGAGGCGGTCCTGCCCAGAGCCGATGACCCCATCAGCCTGAATTTTCAGGAGATCCCCCTCAAGACATTGCTTCAGGTGTTTGCCGACTTCTCAGGTTTGAATCTGGTGGCTGCAGAGGGCGTGAGTGGGCAGGTCACAGTCAGGTTGTCCAATGTGCCATGGCCTCAAGCGCTCACCATTGTCTTGCAGGCCAAAGGTCTCGCCTTTCGAGTCGACGGCCGGGTGATGTGGGTGGCACCCCAGGACGAATGGGCTCAACGCGAGAAAAAGCAACTCGAATCCCGTGCGGCACTCGAGTCCGTCAGTCCCTTGCAGGTGTTGCACGTTCGCCTCAAACACGCGCGCGCAGGAGATCTGGCCCAACGCTTGCAGGGTGGCCTGTCCGGCGGCGTGGCAGGAGGCGGCGGACGCATGCTCAGCATGCGCGGCAGTGTGTTGTTTGACCCGCGCACCAACCAGTTGTTCGTGTCGGATGTGCCATCGCGCCTGGCGCATGTGGACACCTTGCTGCAGCGTTTGGATGTGCCGATTCGGCAGGTCATGATCGAGGCACGCATCGTCGAGGCGGAGCGTCAATTCGGCGAATCCTTGGGTGTGCGTCTTGGGGCAGGACTGGCCATGCCACTGCAGGTGAACGGGTCAGGCAAAACCTTGGCTTTGGGTGCCTCGAATGTCACCGTGGGTCCGGGTGTGGTCACCGGCAATCAGGTCAATTTACCGGCGGCTTCGGCGGGGCAAACCATCCATTCGCCTTCAACGTTTGCGGTTTCCCTGTTCAACGCGGCAGCGGATCGCTTCATCAATGTCGAGCTGTCGGCCCTTGAGGCCGATGGACGCGGCAAGGTGGTGTCCCGTCCCCGGGTGGTCACGGCGGACCAGACCAAGGCCTTGATCGAGCAAGGCACCGAATTGCCTTACCAGACCGCTTCGGCCAGTGGCGCGACATCGATCACCTTCCGAAAGGCCAACTTGAAACTCGAAGTGACACCGCAAATCACACCGGACGGTTCGGTGGTGCTGGACGTGGATGTCAACCGGGACAGCGTGGGACAGCTCACCCCGGCAGGCTTTGCGATCAACACCAAGCATGTCAAAACACAGGTCAGGGTGGACGATGGAGGCACGGTGGTTCTGGGCGGTATATTCGAGGAGACCGACCGCAACAACGAGGCCCGGGTGCCGGGTCTGGGGAGTGTTCCTGGCCTGGGTTGGCTGTTCAAAAATCGCGATCGTTCACAACGCAACAGTGAATTGCTGATTTTCTTGACGCCCCGCGTGATGGCCGATGACCTGGCCAGCACGCCGCCTTGAACTTGTCCGTGGCAGGCGCAAGTTCTGGCCTCCATCGCTCCTTGGGGTGACGGGGTCGAATACACTCTTTCTCTGCGTATGACCCACGCAGCCCAGCCAGTGGGTCGCTGTTTTTAGCCAGAGAACTCATGTGAGCATCATTTTTGTTGGCCTCCCGGGGTCAGGCAAAACCACCATTGGCAGGCAACTGGCCCGTCGATTGGGTTGGCCTTTTGTCGATTCCGATCATGTGATCGAACACCGTCTGGGTTGTTCGATCCGGGAGTTCTTTGCGCGAGAAGGCGAGGACAGTTTTCGCGACATCGAGCAGCAGGTGCTGGACGAGTTGAGCAGTCAGCACGCTGGCGTGATTTCGACCGGAGGGGGCGCTGTTTTGCGTGAAGCCAATCGCCGTCATCTGCGTGAGCGCGGGCAGGTGATTTATTTGCGCTCCATGCCCGAGGACATTTTTCGCCGTGTGCGCCATGACACTGCGCGGCCTTTGTTGCAAGTGGACGATCCCCTTCAGCGTTTGCGCAGCCTGTATGAAGAGCGCGATCCGCTTTACCGTGAGACGGCACATTTCGTCATTGAAACCGGCCGCCCCTCGGTGGCCACCTTGGTCAACATGATCTTGATGCAGCTGGAATTGGCAGGCCATCTGCCTTCGCAGTTGGGGTCATCTGACCATGGCCCGGCGATTGAAAAGCGTTGAACTGTGAACCAAAGCCCCTACACTTGGGGGCTATGTCCGAGTCCACATCTTCCTTCCAAACGGTTGCCATTTCGCTGGATGACCGCAGTTACGACATCCACATCGGTCAGGGCTTGCTGAGCCGCGCCGACACCTGGACCGGTCTGCCCAAGGCGCAGACAGCCATGATCGTGACCAACGACACGGTTGCCCCGCTGTACGAGGTCGCTTTGCGCAGCGCCATTGCCCCCCATTACAAGCAGGTGTTCACCGTGGTGCTGCCCGATGGCGAGGCCCACAAGGACTGGCAGACCTTGAACTTGATTTTTGATGCGCTGCTGGGCCAGGGGTGTGACCGCAAGACCGTGCTGTTCGCGCTGGGCGGCGGTGTGATCGGCGACATGACCGGCTTTGCGGCCGCCAGCTACATGCGTGGGGTGCCCTTTGTGCAGGTGCCCACCACGCTCTTGTCGCAGGTTGATTCGTCGGTGGGCGGTAAGACCGCCATCAACCATCCGCTGGGCAAAAACATGATCGGTGCGTTCTACCAGCCGGTGCGCGTGGTCTGCGACCTGAACACCTTGGCCACCTTGCCTGCACGCGAGTTGAGCGCGGGCCTGGCCGAAGTCATCAAATACGGCCCGATCGCCGACATGGCTTTTCTGGACTGGATCGAGGCCCACATCGATGCGCTCATGGCCCAAGACCCGGTGGCATTGGCCCATGCCGTCAAACGCAGTTGTGAGATCAAGGCCTGGGTCGTGGGGCAGGACGAGCGCGAAGCCGGTCTGCGGGCCATTTTGAATTTTGGCCACACCTTTGGTCATGCGATCGAGGCCGGTCTGGGCTTTGGCGTCTGGTTGCACGGTGAAGCCGTGGGTTGCGGCATGGTCATGGCCGCAGAGCTCTCTCGGCGCCTGGGCAAAGTCGACGCCGCTTTTGTCGCGCGTTTGCGGGCCTTGATCGCGCGTGCGGGGCTGCCTGTGCGCGGCCCCGTCATTGACGCGGCCGACAACGCGGGTCACTACATCGAACACATGCGGCTGGACAAAAAAGCCATTGGCGGCGATATCCAGTTTGTGGTCATTGACGGTCCCGGCAAGGCGAGCGTCTGCGGCGCGCCCGACGCACTGGTGCGCGAGGTGATCAACGCCTGCTGTGCCTGATGTCCATGTACGCCGAGTCTCTGGATTTTTCTGGGGGTGCCGCCCAGGCACAGACCAGCTTGTCAGCGCTGGCCTGCGACCCGGCGTACAGCCGGGGTCGCCGGTTTGCTGAAGCCCCCGCCCCCACGCGCAACGCTTTTCAACGCGACCGCGATCGCATCGTGCACTCCACGGCCTTTCGGCGTCTGGTTTACAAGACGCAGGTGTTCCTGAACCACGAAGGTGACTTGTTCCGCACCCGGCTCACGCACTCGCTCGAAGTCGCGCAACTGGGCCGCTCGGTTGCCCGGGCGCTGGGGCTCAAGGAGGATTTGGTGGAGGCCGTGGCGCTGGCCCACGACCTGGGCCACACGCCATTTGGCCATGCGGGGCAGGACGCGTTACATGAATGCATGGTCGGGCATGGAGGCTTTGAGCACAACCTGCAAAGCCTGCGCGTGGTGGATCAGCTCGAAGAGCGTTATCCCGCGTTTGATGGCTTGAACCTGAGCTTTGAAACCCGTGAAGGTATTCTCAAGCATTGCTCGCGGTCCAACGCCGAGGCGATGGAAGCGCTGGAGCCCGGCGGTGTGGCGCGGCGCTTTCTGGACCGAACCCAGCCCAGCCTGGAGGCGCAGTTGTGCAATCTGGCAGATGCCATCGCCTACAACGCGCACGACATCGACGACGGTGTGCGCTCGGGCCTCATCACCATCGAACAATTGCTGCAAGTGGCCTTGTTTGCCCACTACCACCAGCAGACGCTGATCGAGCATCCAGGCTTGTCAGACAAGCCGCGTCGTCTGTTGTACGAGACCATCCGCCGCATGTTGAGCGACCAGGTGTATGACGTGATCAACACCACCCAAAAGAACGCAAGCCAAGCGGGTGTGCGCACTTTGGCCGAGGCCCGCCTGGCAGGACCTCTGGTGGCTTTCAGTGACGGCATGAAGGCACGCAGCAGCGAACTCAAAAGTTTTTTGTTTGCCCAGCTCTACCGCCATCCGCAGGTCATGCACACCACCGCACAGGCGCAGCAGGTGGTGCGCGAGTTGTTTGCCGCTTATGTGGCCCAACCTTCGGAGATGTCTGCCGACTTTGCCGCCAGCGTCGACCTGCACCGCTCGGTGGCCGACTACATTGCGGGCATGACCGACCGTTTCGCCTTGCGCGAACACGAACGCCTGACGGGGTGCAAGTTGCTGTGAACCCATACCTTGTGCTGCATTGTCCTTGCGGCGTTCCCGTCGCGATGAAGCGGTGATCCACGACAACACCTCTGCTTCACCCGGCAAAGCCTGGATCGTCGTCCTCGCCGGTGGCGTAGCGGCCTTGCAGGTGGGCAAGCTGCCACCTGCCTTGCCTGCACTGCAAACCGAATTGGGGCTGACGCTGGTGCAGTCCGGTTTTCTTTTGTCGATGGTTCAGTTGGCCGGTTTGAGCCTGGCCGTGTTCATGGGCCTGTGGGCCGACGGCATGGGTCTGAAGCGCAGCATGGTGCGCGGCCTGTGCTTGCTGGCGCTGGCCAGCGGCTTGGGCGGCTTCGCGACTTCGGTCACTGCCTTGCTGGCGCTGCGTGCCATCGAAGGCCTGGGGTTTTTGATGGTGGCCTTGCCAGCGCCTGCCTTGATTCGCCGCCTGGTGCCGTCTGAGCAGTTGCCTGGCATGCTGGGCGTTTGGGGTGCGTACATGCCCACAGGCACTGCGCTGGCCTTGCTGGCTGGGCCGCTGTTCATTCCCGCCTGGGGCTGGGGTGTCTGGTGGTGGCTGTTTGCGGTCGTGTCGCTGGGCATGGCCGTTGGGGTGTGGCGCAGTGTGCCCACCGACCCGGCTGAGCACAGGACAAGAGCAGGGCAGGGTGCATGGCAACGGCTGCGCCTGACCCTGATTGCGCCTGGCCCTTGGCTGGTCGCGCTCACCTTTGGCATGTACTCAGGCCAGTGGTTGGCGGTGGTGGGTTTTCTGCCTTCGATTTACGCCGCTGCAGGTGTGAGTGGTCTGCTGCTGGGCTTGCTCACCGCCTTGGCGGCTGCCGCCAACATCGTCGGCAACATGGCATCGGGCCGCTTGTTGCAACGCGGCTGGGCACCCCGCACCACCTTGTGGCTGGGCTTTGGTGCGATGGCACTGGGCAGCACGGTGGCCTTTGCGCCTTTCACTGAAGCCCAGCCATGGTTACGTTTTGCCGGGGTGTTGCTGTTTTCTGGCCTGGGCGGCCTGGTGCCAGGTACGCTGTTCAGCCTGGCCGTGCGCCTGGCCCCCGGCGATCAGCAAGTGGCCACCACGGTGGGCTGGGTGCAGCAGTTGTCTGCGCTGGGTCAGTTTTTGGGGCCGCCGGCTGTGGCAGCTGTGGCCGCTCATGCAGGCGGCTGGCAGCTCACGCCGCTGGTCACGGTGGGATGTTGTGCGGTGGGCGCGGTATTGGCCTGGGCTGCTGGTCGCTTGCTGGCACAGGCACAATCTCGCCCATGACCGACATGCATATCCCTGAGATTGCCGACACCGTGCGCTGGCTCGAACGCGCTGTGATTGGCCTGAACCTGTGCCCCTTTGCCAAAGCCCCGCACGTCAAGGGCCAGATCCATTACGTGGTGAGCGAGGCCAAAGGCCTGGAAGGCCTGCGCGACGAGTTGATTGAACAGCTGCAGGCCTTGGCCGCCATGCCCGCCGAAGAGCGCGAGACCGTGCTCTTGATCGTGCCGCAGATGCTGCAGGATTTTCTGGAGTTCAACGACTTCCTGGACGAGGCCGATGCGGTGCTGCAAGAGCTGGACATGGAAGGCGTGTTCCAAGTGGCGAGTTTTCATCCGCAGTTCCAGTTTGCCGACACCGAGCCAGACGACATCGGCAATTTCACCAACCGCTCGCCTTATCCCACCTTGCACCTGCTGCGCGAGGAAAGCATCGACAGGGCGGTGGAGGCTTTTCCCGAAGCGGAAATGATTTACGAGACCAACATCGAGACCATGGACAAGCTGGGGGCCGAGGGCTGGAACAAGCTGGGCGTGGGTCCTTCCCCATGAAAAAGCGATCAGCTGCCCACAGCGCCTTCTCGGGCTTGCCCCCCGAAGTGCGCCCCGGTCAGTCGGTGGAGCTGCTCCAGCAGCTGCACATCCTCACGCGCGATGGCAAGCTCAACCAAGATTCACGCCGCAAGCTCAAGCAGGTGTACCACTTGTTTCAGTTCATCGAAAAACTGCTCTTGGAGCTGCCTGCCAGCGACAGTGGACCGACATTGGCTGACCACGGTGCAGGCAAGTCGTATCTGGGCTTCATCATTTACGACTTGTTTTTCAAGGCCCTGGGGCACGGCACCATTTACGGCATCGAAACGCGCAGCGAGCTGGTCGAATCTTCGCGCCAGCTGGCTCAACGCTTGGGTTTTGAGCGCATGCGTTTTTTGAATGTGAGCGTGGTCGAATCCACGCAAAGCGAGGAGATGCCTGCGCAGATCGATGTGGTCACCGCGCTGCACGCCTGCGACACCGCCACCGACGACGCCATCGCCTTCGGTCTGCAAAAGAAGGCCAGGTGCATGGTGCTGGTGCCCTGTTGTCAAGCCGAATTGGCCCGTGCGCTCAACCAGAACAAGGCGCTCAATTTGCAGCGCACGCCACTGGCCGAGTTGTGGCGTCACCCGCTGCATACCCGCGAAGTGGGCAGTCAGCTGACCAATGTGCTGCGCTGTTTGTACCTCGAATCACAGGGCTACCAGGTCACCGTGACCGAGCTGGTGGGGTGGGAACACAGCATGAAAAACGAGTTGATCCTGGCCAAGTACAACGGCCAGAAAAAGCGCTCCTCGGGCGAGCGGCTGCAGGCGCTGCTTCAGGAATTTGGCGTGGAAGCCTGGATGGGGGCGCGGTACCCGCTGGCGTTGAACACGTCAGCGGGATGACACGAGGGCCTTTGCAGCGCGTGAGTTGACCCTCTGTGTCGCCCAAGGCTGCTTTTATTCTGCTTCGATTTTCGCGTCGCGAATCGCTTTGGCCCATTTGGCGGTTTCCAGCCTGTTGCGCTGGGCCAGGGCTTCGGGGGTACCCGGGGCGGTTTCAAAGCCGATCGCCGAGAACCTTTCGATGATGTCCTTGTCGGCTGCCGCTGCGTTGAGGGCTCGGTTCAGCCGCGTGATCACATCGGGAGGGGTTCCGGCCGGCGCGAACAGAGCGAAGTAGGCGATCAACTCGTAATCCTTCAAGCCCAGCGCTTCGTTGACGGTCGGCAGCTCGGGGATGGCCTTGGAGCGCTGCATCGAGGTGACGGCCAGGCCGCGGATCTTGCCCGCCTTGACCTGAGGGAGCATGACTGCAAAGTCGGCGGTGAACAGATTCACCTGTCCGCCGATCAAGTCGGTCATGGCGGCAGGACCGCTCTTGTAGGGCACATGGGTCATCTCGATGCCCGCCATGCTCTGCAGCATTTCGGTGGAGACGCGCTGCGAGGTGCTGGCGCTGGCAAAGGTCAATTGGGTGGGCTTGGCTTTGGCCGCAGCCACCAACTCCCGCAAGTTTTTGACGGGCACATCGTTGTTGACAGCGACGATCAGGGGTACCGAGCCGATGTAGCCGATGGGCGCGAAAGCGGTGTCCTGGTCATAGGGCAGTTTCTTCATCAGGCTTTTGAGTGCGGCATTGGTGCTGTTCGTGCCCACCATGATCGTGTAGCCATCCGGGGCCGATTTGGCCAACGCCTCGGCGCCCAGCATGCCGTTCACACCCGCACGGTTCTCGATGATGATGGGCTGGCCCAGCATTTCAGACATTTTTTGTGTGAAAGCCCTGCCGATCTGGTCGGTCGCGCTGCCAGCGGCAAAGGGCACGATGGCTTTGATGGGTTTGTTGGGGTAGGCCTGAGCCAGAGCCTGGGAGGCCACAAGGCCGAGGCCCAGGGCGGCAGACAACAAAGAAGCGATACGCAAGCGTTTCATGGGGGTCTCCTGTGGGTAAAAGTTATTCCAACACAAATGTCAGCAGGTGCGCACTCAGGCATTTCCCGTGGGCGTCCAGGGCCAGTGAGCGGGTGACGCCGCCGCACAGGGCGTTGTGCATCACGAAATTCAGGGCGCCCAGTTGGGGCAGGGCGTAGCGTTCAACCGGGCCGTGCACCATGCCTGCAAAGTGGGCTTGCACGCGTTCGGCAGTGAGTTGCTTTTCCAACAACACAAAGTCTTTTGGGTCATACGCAATCACCGACAAGGTGGATCGGTTGCCTTTGTCCCCGGTGCGTGTGTGGGCGATGTTGCGCAGCAGCATGTCAGGTGTCCTGTGTGAGCAGCACGGTGGAGGTGTGCACTGCACTGCGCGGCATGAGCACGGCGGCAGCGGCGATGACTTCTCGCACCGAGCGTGAGGCGCCTCCTCCCCCGGCGGGGCCGTTGGTGTAGAGGGCTTCGACTTCTTGTGCCACCTGTGTGGCCTGCTGCAGGGTGGGCACGCGCAGAGCGACGCGGGCACGCACTTCGGCGGGTTCTGAGCCTGCAGAGCTGCCAGGCCCGAAGATCGCGTTCACGCCCATCAGGTCATAGCGGCCCTCGAACTTTCCATAACCGGCATCGGCCAAACGTTGCCGTACCAGGTCCAGCGCCAGCTGGCCCCGCGCTTGTGCGCCTGGCCCTGCATAGCTGATTTGGCCTTCGCCGATGAAGCCATCGCGGTAACCCAGCGTGACCTTGAGTGTGTCGGTGCGCGGATGGCCTTGCCCACCCATCACTTGGACCCGGTCGGGGCCTGACTGCGTCAGCTTCACCTGAGAAAAATCGGCCACCACGTCGGGCTGAAGATAGCGCGCGGGATCCTCGATTTCGTAGAGCAGCTGTTCGGTGCAAGTGGCGACCGTGACGCAGCCGCCTGAATTCGGTACTTTGGTGATGACGGCGTCGCCCGAGGCGCTGACTTCGGCCAGTGGAAAGCCCAGCCGGGCCAGGTTGGGCACATCCTTGTAGCCCGGATCGGCAAAGTAACCACCCGTGATCTGAGCTGCGCACTCGAGCAAATGGCCCACCAGGACGCCTTTGCCCAGACGCGTCCAGTCGTTGGGTGCCCAGCTGAAGTGGTGCATCAGGGGTGCCAAAAACAGCGCCGGGTCGGCCACGCGGCCCGTGATGATGACTTGCGCGTCTGTTTGCAGCGCTGGCAGCAGGGCTTCTGCTCCGAGGTAGGCATTGGCTGAAATCAACTGGGCTTGCAAGTCAGCCAGCGTCTGCGTGCTCTCCTGGACGGACAAAGACGAGCCGGTCTGGATCAGAGTGGCGAGCACATCATCGCCCAGAACGACCGCCACTTTGACCTGGGGCAAGCCCAATTCATCGGCCACGGCCAGGACCGCCTGCCCAGCCTGCAGCGGGTTGGCTGCGCCCATGTTGCTGATGATGCGCACGCCTTGGCTGATACAGGCGGGCAGCACCGCCCGCATGCGGGCCTGGAGCATCGGGTCGAAGCCTGCCGCTGCGTCTTTGGTGCGTTCAAGTTGCGCCAAGGCAATCGTGCGCTCGGCCAGACATTCAAACACCAGATAGTCCAGCTGGCCTTTTTCTGCCAACTCGACCGCGGGCGCAATGCGATCGCCCGCGTAACCTGCGCCAGCGCCGATGCGAAGAGCTTGCTTGTCCATGAACTGAGCTTAAACGGGTGACAGATGGCCCGCTGTCGCATGAGGGGCTTCGGTTCACTCGCCTCGTTAATCGGTTAATCGGGGTCAGATCCCAATTAAACTGGCATTCTTGTTCAGGGAGTTTTGACCATGGCTCGCCAACCTCGCCTCACCGTTGCCGCTTACCCGCACCACGTCATCCAGCGCGGCAATGACCGCCAGGCCATCGTGCGCGACGATGCGGACCGTGAGCGGTTGTTGGCGCTGTGGCAAGAGCATGCGCAGAATTTCAAGGTTGCCATCCATGCCTACGTGATCATGGACAACCACTTTCATTTGTTGCTCACCCCTGAAACCGACCAAGGACTGCCCCAAATGATGCAAGCGGTGGGTCGTGCCTATGTGCGTTATTTCAATCTGCGCCACAAACGGACGGGCACACTGTGGGAAGGGCGCTACCGCAGCAATCTCATTGAGAGTGAGCGCTATCTTCTGGCGTGCATGGTCTACATTGACCTGAACCCGGTGCGGGCGGGCATGGTGGTGCAGCCCGCCGACTTCAAATGGTCCAGTCACCGGCACTGTATTGGGCAGCTGAGCGCCAAATGGGTGACCCCGCATGCCCTGTTTTGGGGCTTGGGTAACACGCCGTTTGCCCGTGAGGCAGCCTATGCCGAGTTGGTGCAGACGGGTCTGGTACAGCGCGACAAAGAGCAACTCACGCAAAGCGCTTTGTCGGGCTGGGCTTTGGGGTCGGCCGATTTTGTGAGCGGTTTGCAGCAAGCCACCCAGCGGCGTTTGGTGCCCGGCAGGGCTGGGCGGCCTGTGAAAAAGACCCCGAATTAAATCTGTCCCCAATTAAATCTAAGCCAAGTCGAAAGCCAAATTAATTGGGATCTGACCCCAATTAAAAAGATTGGCATGGATGCTGCAGTGCACTACACTCCCCGGTCCGCGTGAAAACCCTTAGGAGCGCCCATGACTTCGGCCAGCGAAAAAGAACATTTCCAATCCACCGGTCTGTATGACCCCGCCAACGAGCACGATGCTTGTGGTGTTGGCTTTGTCGCCCACATCAAGGGTCATAAAACCCACGCCATCGTGACGCAGGCGCTCAAGATTCTGGAAAACCTGGACCACCGGGGTGCGGTGGGTGCCGATGCGCTGATGGGTGACGGTGCCGGTATCCTGATCCAGCTGCCCGATGCGCTGTACCGAGACGAGATGGCCAAGCAAGGTGTGGCGCTGCCGCCTTTCGGCGAATACGGCGTGGGCATGGTCTTCCTGCCCAAGGAGCACGCTTCTCGCATGGCCTGCGAACAAGAACTCGAGCGCGCCGTCAAAGCCGAAGGCCAAGTGGTGCTCGGCTGGCGCGATGTGCCGGTCAACCGCGACATGCCCATGTCGCCTCGCGTGCGCGAAAAAGAGCCGGTCATGCGCCAGATCTTCATCGGCCGTGGCGCTGACGTGATCGTGCAAGACGCCTTGGAGCGCAAGCTGTACGTGATCCGCAAGACCGCCAGCGCCGCCATCCAGAACCTGCGCCTGACGCACAGCAACGAGTACTACATTCCCAGCATGTCCAGCCGCACTGCGGTGTACAAGGGCTTGCTGCTGGCCGATCAGGTGGGCACCTATTACCTGGACCTGCAGGACGAGCGCTGCGTTTCGGCCCTGGGTCTGGTGCACCAGCGGTTCTCGACCAACACCTTCCCCGAGTGGCCATTGGCCCACCCCTACCGCTATGTGGCGCACAACGGCGAGATCAACACCGTCAAGGGCAACTACAACTGGATGAAGGCCCGCGAAGGCGTGATGTCTTCGCCTGTGT
>CANHUM010000014.1 GCA_947463845.1 Comamonadaceae bacterium | reverse complement strand
GGTGGGCACTTGCACCAGCGCCTGCATGAACTTGACCTGTTCGTCAAAGTGCGCGTCGATCCAGGCGTCGAGTTGTGCGTATTGTTGTTCGTGGTTGACGTGGGTAGCGCTCATGACAGTTCCTGCGAGAGTTGGTTCAATACATGGGAGAAGGCGTCGACGCACAGTTGCATGTCGTCGCTGGTGGTGGATTCAAGCGGGTTGTGGCTGATGCCCGCGTTTTCGCCGCGCACAAACAACATGGCCTGAGGCATGACTTCATGCAGTTTCATCGCGTCGTGGCCTGCGCCGCTGGGCAGTTTGAAGAGCGGTACGCCCAGGGCGCTCACGGCGCGTTCCCAGCGCGCTTGCCACGCGGGCGCGCTGGGCGCGGCAGCGGCGCTCATGGTCAGCTCGGCTTTGACGCGCACGCCTCGCCGCTCGGCAATGGCGTTCAGTTCTGCCAGGATGTCGGTGGCCAAGGCGTCGCGCTGTGCATCGGTGGGGGCACGCATGTCCAGGCTGAACAGACAGCGACCGGGCACCACATTGATCGAGCCGTTGGGCACTTGCAGCTGGCCCATGGTGGCGACACTGTCGCCATCTTTCGCGGCGCGTTGCTCCATATACAGCGCCAGTTCGGCCACGGCGCAGGCCGCATCACGGCGGCGGTCCATCGGTGTGGTCCCTGCATGACTGGCAGTGCCGATGATTTCGCACAGGTAGCGCACGCTGCCGTTGATGGAGGTGACCACACCCAGCGGGATGTTCACTTCATTGAGCACCGGGCCTTGCTCGATGTGCACTTCGACAAAGCCCAGATATTGCGCTGGATCGCGCTGGATTTTCGGAATGTCGTCCACGCACAGGCCCGCGTGTTGCATGGCCGCACGCATGGTGATGCCTTCGGCGTCTTGTTGCGCCAGCCAAGCGGGGTTGAACTGACCGATGAGCGCGCCCGAGCCGAGGAAGGTGGCTTTGTAGCGCTGGCCTTCTTCTTCGGCAAAAGCGACGACCTCGATGCCAAAGGGCAAGCGCTTGCCCTGCTGGTGCAGCTGCTGCACACAGGCCATGGGCACAAAGATGCCCAGGCGCCCGTCGTACTTGCCGCCATTGCGCACGGTGTCGTAGTGGCTGCCGGTCATCAGGTATTGCCCGTCTGTGCGGGCCGGATGGTAGCGGCCCACCACGTTGCCCACGGCATCGGTGTAGACCTCGTCAAAGCCGCAATCGCGCATGGTCTGGGTGATGCGTTGGGCACAGGCGCGGTGCGCATCGGTCAGGTAAGTCACCGTCAGCAGGCCCGCTTCGGCAAAGCCGGGGTCCGAATGCTGGGCCAGCTTTTCTTGCCAGTCCCAGACCTGGTGGCCCAGTGTGGGCTCTACGCCGAATTTGTCGTTCAGGCGGATCTCGACAATGCGGTGGATGTTGCGCAGGCACTCGGCCAATTCAAAGTCTGGGTGGCCGTGCAGGCGGCGCTCGAAGGCTTCGATGATCTGTTGCTTGTTCAGGCCGACACCCCGAGGGCCGCGCACCGCCAGGATGAAGGGCCAGCCGAACTTGGCGTTGTAGTCGGCGTTGAGCTTCTGGATCTTGGCGAACTCTTCGGGTGTGCAGTCGGTCAGGCCCGCTTTGGTCTGCTCGTTGGTCGATTCGGCTGTGAGCGTTTTGCTCACCATGGCCTTGCCCGCGAGTTCCGGGTGGGCGCGGATCAGCCCCAGCTGCGCGTCGCGTCCGGCCTTGGCCAGCACCACGGTCATGGCGTGTTTGAGGTGGGCGAGCGAGGTGAAGGGGCGTTGAGCCAACGCCTGCTCAGCGATCCACGGCGAATGCTCGTACAGGCCGTCGAGCATGTGCGCTGCGTCTGAGGCAGATGCGTGGTTGAGTTGTTCCAAGGTCAAGGGCATGTTCAATCCTGGTAGGGGTGTGTGGCTTTCCAGTGCCGCGCGATGTCGATGCGCCGCGCCACCCAGACCTTGTCGTGTGACTGGATGTGGTCCAAAAAGCGTTGCAGCGCCGTGATGCGGCCGGGGCGCCCCAGCAGTCGGCAGTGCATGCCGATGCTCATCATCTTGGGCGCGTTGTCGCCATTCGGGTCACCTTCGGCGTACAGCGCGTCAAAGGTGTCCTTCATGTACTGGAAGAAAGGGTCGGCGTGCGAGTAGCCCTGGGGCAACGCAAAGCGCATGTCGTTGCAGTCCAAGGTATAGGGCACGATGAGTTGCGGCACATCGGTGCCGTCGCTCTTGCGCACCTTCATCCAGAAGGGCAGATCGTCGCCGTAGTAGTCGCTGTCGTATTCAAAGCCGCCAAAGTCGGCCACCAGGCGGCGCGTGTTGGGGCTGTCACGACCGGTGTACCAGCCCAGGGGCCGCTCGCCCGTGAGCTTTTGCAAAATGTCCATGGCCTCGGCCATGTGGGCGCGCTCGGTGGCTTCGTCGATGTTTTGGTAATGGATCCACTTGAGGCCGTGGCAGGCGATGTCGTAGCCCAACGCTTTGAAGGCCGCGGTCACATCGTCGTGCTTTTGCAGCGCGGTGGCCACGCCAAACACGGTGAGCGGCAGGCCGCGTTTTTCAAACTCGCGCAGGATGCGCCACACGCCCGCCCGTGAGCCATATTCGTAAATGCCTTCCATGCTGATGTGCCGCTCGGGGAAGGACGCGGGATTGAACATCTCGGAAAGGAATTGTTCGGAGCCCGCATCGCCGTGCAGCACCGAGTTTTCGCCGCCTTCTTCGTAATTCAACACAAACTGCACCGCCACGCGAGCGCCGCCAGGCCACTGGGCGTGTGGCACATGTCGGCCGTAGCCTTTCAAGTCGCGGGGGTAGGGCAGGGTGGCGTCGTAGGTGCTCATGCGGTGCTCGCGGGTGTTGCTCAGTGGGTTCAGGCCAGGGCCAAAGAGATGTCGTGCGTGGGCACTTTGCGGTCAAAGGTCAGACTGGCCTCGACGTGCAGCAGGTGTTCGTGCATCAGGCGCACGGCCAGGTCCGAGTCCTGAGCTTCCAGCGCGGCCACGATGGCCACATGTTCGTCGGTGGAGTGCTCAGCCTCGTTGCGCGACTGGTACATCAGCGTGATCAGGGCGCAGCGTGAGATCAGCTCACCCAGCACCTGGGCCAGCACATCGTTGTTCATGAGTTCGGCCATGCGCACGTGGAAATCACCCAGCAATTCGGTGCGTCCCGTGATGTCACCCTGGGTCACCGCCTCGCGTTCCTGCTGGATGTGCTCGCGCAGTGCCTTGATTTGTTCGGGCGTGACCTGCTGAACAAAGGCGCGGGTCATTTCGGCCTCGAGCATGCGGCGTACGGCAAAGACCTGTTGCGCTTCTTCCACCGAGGGGGCAGCCACGAACGCGCCGCGTGCAGGCTCCAAGCGGATCAGTCGGTTTTGAGACAACTGAAACAGCGCCTGGCGCACCAGGGTGCGGGACACGCCAAAGTGATCGGCCAGCTTTTGCTCGGCCAACTTGGAGCCGGGCAAAAGCCGGTGCTCCACAATGGCGCGGGTCAATGATTCGACGATGTGGTGCGTGGTGGAGGTTTCCATGTCTCGCGGTCCCTTAGGGTGTGTGCCCAGGTGTTCTTGTGCTTTTGGCAGAAATCATAGCCATCAAATGCAAAATTGTATACACTTCGGTCGACCGGTTTGTGGGGCTTTTGAAAGCCTTGCCAAAACCACCCTTTTGACCCCCATTCAAGACAAGCGAGCAAAACCATGGGATTGAGTACACACGTTCTGGACACCATGCACGGCTGCCCCGCTGCGGGCATGCAGGTGTCGCTGTACACCACGCAGGGTGAGCAAGCCACCCTGGTCAAAAGCTTCACCCTCAACCACGACGGTCGCAACCCCGATGGCATGCTGTATGACCATGCCAGCCTGCGAAAAGGCACCTACCGCCTGGTCTTCAATGTGAGCGACTACTTCAAGTCCAAAGGTGTGGCATTGCCCGAGCCGAATTTCCTGAACAAGGTCAGCCTCGACTTTGGCGTGGCCCATGAGGACCAGCACTACCATGTGCCGCTTCTGGTCAGCCCCTGGAGCTATTCGACGTATCGCGGCTCCTGATTTAATGGGGGTCATAATGGGGGTCAGACCCCAATTCAAGATCCCCATTCATTCGAACTTTCTGACATTCAGCGGATCTGGCTAGGCGTCTTGGTGACGCTCGGCTAAGCTCCTGCCATTATGAAGCTTTTAGTATTCCTTTTGGCGATCAGTCTGTCGGCTTGTGGTGGCGGAAACGGGGCGAGTTTTGCACCACCAATGGGCAGCACGCATTGCGGCGTGAGCGTTGGTGCTGACCGCATGATGGGCAGGGTCACTTCGGTGCACGACGGAGACACGATCAGCATTGGAAATGAGTCGATCCGCCTGGCCAGCATTGACGCCCCTGAATTGGATCAAGCACATGGCCCCTCGTCGCGGGCGCTTTTGGCGGCCATGGTTTTGGGCCAAACCGTCACCATCACATTTGCCCAAACAGACCGCTATGACCGGGTGGTGGGCACCGTTTTCAAGCCCGACTGCAGCCACGTCAACCTGAACATGGTCCAGGAAGGCGCGGCCTGGTACTACGAGGCCTTTCAATGTGAGATTGATTTCAGGCAGCGCCAAGACTATGCCGCAGCGCAGGCACAGGCCCGTGCTGCCAGAAGGGGTTTGTGGTCGGCCGATGCCGTGGCCCCATGGGTGCACCGCAACAGTGTGGATGCCAAAGTACCCAACAGCTGCCCCAATGGGGATGCCGCTTCGTTGTAATTGGGTGGATTTGGCCAATCTCGGTGAAAAAGCAGCCCACAGCGGGTTTTCCCTCTCTAAAATCAGGCTTTTCCGATAACCCGCCTCCCCCCGAAACCATGACCCAAGTCACCAACACCGTGCGCTTTGTGCTCGACGGCCGCATCGTCGAAGCCCAAGGCGAGCGTCGCACCACCACTGTTCTCGATTACCTGCGCGAGCAGTTGCACCGCACCGGTACTAAGGAGGGCTGCGCGGAAGGCGATTGCGGCGCTTGCGTGGTCATGGTGGGTGAACTCAACGCGGCAGGCACCGGCGTGGACTATGTGGCCACCAACGCCTGCATTCAGTTGCTGCCTTCGCTGGATGGCAAATCGGTCAAGACCGTCGAGAGCCTGAAAAAAGCCGACGGCACACTGCACCCGGTGCAGGAAGAAATGATCAAATGCCACGGCTCGCAGTGCGGCTTTTGCACCCCCGGCATCGTGATGAGCTTGGTGAACCTGGTGCAGGTGCTGCCCACGCCCAACCGCCAGCAGATCACCGATTCGCTCAGTGGCAACCTGTGCCGCTGCACGGGCTACAAGCCGATCATTGAATCGGCCACCAAGGCTTGCGCCAAGCCTGAAGCGCTTAAGCTCGACGACAGCGCCGATGTTCCCTTGCTCAAAGAAATCAAGCGCGCCAGCGTGCCCACCCTGAGTCTGGATGGCGACATCATCGTGCAGCCCGTGGTGCGCACCCGCAAAGGCAACGAATTTGTCTCGCCCGCCACCCTGGCCGAAGTGGCCGACTATTTGGTCAAGAACCCCACCACCACGCTTTTGGCGGGCAGCACCGAAATCGGTCTGCAGGTGAACAAACAGTTCAGCCGACCCGACCACATCATGTTCTTGGGCAATGTCAAAGAACTGCGCCAAGTGACCGAGACGCCCACGGCCTGGCGCATTGGCGCTGCCGTGTCGCTCACGCAAGTCGAAGCGTTGGTTGCCCAGCCTTACCCCGATTTCACCGAAGTACTGCGACGTTTTGGTTCGCCTCCCATCCGATCCACCGCCACCCTGGCGGGCAACATCGCCAATGGCTCACCCATTGGCGACACCATGCCTTGCCTGATGGCGCTGGGCGCCAGCCTGGTGCTGCGCCGCGGCGACAAAACCCGCAAGGTGCTGCTGGACAACTTCTACACCGGCTTGAAGAAAAACGTGATGGAGCCGGGTGAGTTCATCGAAGCCATTGAGTTGCCCAAACCCGCGGCCGGCCAGGTGTTCCGCGCCCACAAGGTGAGCAAGCGTTTTGAGCAAGACATTTCGGCCACTTGCGCGGCCATCAGCTACACGCTCAAAGGCGGAAAGCTCTCGGACGTGAAGTTGGCCTACAACGGCCTGGCCCCTTCGCCTTGCCGAGCGCCCAAACTCGAAGCCATGCTGGAGGGGCGTGCACCGGCCGATGTGAAATCGGCCGATCTGGACGCCGCGATTGCCGCCAGCTTCACTGCCCGCGATGGTCTGCGTGCCACCTGGGCCTACCGCGCCCTGGTCGCCCGCAACCTGGTGCTCGAATTCATTGAACAAAAAACGGAAGAGGTGGCTTGAATGAACGCTCCTACCCCCATCAAGAATCTGTTGCCTGCATCTGATGTTCAGCAAGGCAAAGACATCGTTCACGAGTCGGCGCACCTGCATGTCACCGGTTCGGCCACTTACATCGACGACATCCCGGAGCACGCAGGCACTTTGTATGCCGCGCTCATCTTGTCACCCGTGGCGCACGGTGAGCTGATTGGCGACGGTATTGACCGTGCAGCCATCCTCAAGGAGCACGGCGTGGTGGCGGTTTATACGGCCAAAGACATCCCCGGCGAAAACAACTGCGGCCCCATCATCCATGACGACCCCTTCCTCGCCGCTGGCAAGGTCGAGTTTGTGGGCCAGGCTGTGGCCGTGGTGGTGGCGCGCGAGATGCTGTATGCCCGCGAAGCCGCCAAAAAAGCCAAGGTGCTGGTCAAAGAGCTCACGCCTATTTTGACGATCGAAGAGGCCATGGCAGCGAGCAGTTTCATCATGCCGCCCAAAGGCATCACGCGTGGTGATGCTGCCGCCGCCATTGCCAAGGCACCGCACAAGATCAAAGGCAGTACCAACACGGGCCAGCAAGAACAGTTTTACCTGGAAGGCCAGATCACTTATGCGGTGCCCAAGGAAGACGGGCAGCTGACGCTGTACGTGTCGACCCAGCACCCGGACGGCAACCAGCGCGAAGCTGCGCATGCCCTGAACCTGCACACCAACGATGTGGAGGTGATCTGCCGCCGCATGGGGGGTGGCTTTGGTGGCAAGGAAGGCAACGCCAGTATCTTCAGCCAAAGCGCCGCGCTGGCCGCGCACAAGCTGGGTAAGCCCGTCAAGCTGCGTGTGAACCGCGACGACGACATGACCATCACTGGCAAACGCCACGATTTCCGCATCGATTACGAAGTGGGTTTTGACGACAACGGACGCGTCTTGGGTGCCAACATCACGCTCATGTCGCGCTGCGGTTACAGCACCGATTACTCCGGCCCGGTGAACGATCGCGCTTGCCTGCACATTGACAACACCTACCACTTGCCTGCGCTCAAATTGGTGAGTCACCGCTGTAAAACCAACACCCAAAGCGCCACCGCTTTCAGGGGCTTCGGTGGTCCACAAGGCATGTTCGGCATCGAGACGGTGATGGACGAGATCGCGATGACCTTGGGCAAAGACCCCTTGGAAGTGCGCAAGCTCAACCTCTACAAAGATCCCGCCATCAGCGGCACGCCCGACACCATGACCACCCAGTACAACCAGCTGATTGAAGACTGGGTGGGTGACAAAGTCATCGATCAGGTGGAGCAGGAATCCAACTACGCTGAGCGCCGCGCCCAGATCCAAGCCTTCAATGCCCAAAGCAAAACCCGCAAGCGTGGTTTGGCCTTGGTGCCCCTGAAGTTCGGCATCAGCTTTACCGCCACGCACTTGAACCAGGGCGGCGCATTGTTGGTGGTCTACATGGACGGCTCGGTCAGCTGCAACCATGGCGGCACCGAAATGGGCCAGGGCCTGAACACCAAGATGGCGCAGGTGTGCGCCGACGGTTTGGGCATCAGCGTGGACCATGTGCGCATCACCGCGACCGACTCGCAAAAAGTGCCCAATGCATCGGCCACTTCGGCATCGAGTGGTGCCGATATCAACGGCGCGGCCATCATGAACGCCACCGCGCAAATGCGTGAGCGCTTGAAGCCTGTGGCAGCTCGCATGCTGGGCTGCGCCGCCGAAGAGGTGAGCTTCTCGAACAACGAGCTGCATGGCGGCGGCAAGTCTGTCAAGTGGGCCGATGTGACCAAGCAAGCGTACATGGAACGTGTGGGCTTGTCGGTCACGGGCTTTTACATGACGCCAGAAATCAAATACGACTTCGCGACCCTGAATGGCCGTGCTTTCTATTACTACTGTTATGGCGCGGCCGTGAGCGAAGTGGAAATCGACACCCGCACCGGTGAGTGGTGGCTCAAGGCCGTGGACATCGTGCATGACGTGGGCCGGAGCATCAATCCCGCATTGGACAAAGGGCAGATCGAAGGCGCTTATGTGCAAGGCATGGGCTGGCTCACCATGGAGGAGTGCATTTGGGACAAGAAGGGCAAGCTGCTCACGCACGGCCCCAGCACTTACAAGATCCCGGTGGCGGGCGACATTCCGGAACACTTCAATGTGACCCTGTTCGACAACGCCAACCTCAAACCCACGCCTTTCAACAGCAAAGCCACGGGCGAGCCGCCTTTGATGCTGGGCCTGTCTGCGTTCTTCGCCTTGCGCGATGCGGTAGCCGCCAGCGCCAACTACAAAGCTGTGGTGTACATGGATGCCCCAGCCACGCCCGAGCGCATCTTGATGGCCTGCGAAAAAGCCAAGGCCTCGGCAGGCCTGTGAAGGCTTGATTTTTAGGAGCACACCTATGTCAGACGATCCAAGGTGCTGCGGCACCGGCACTTGCATCATCAACGCCGAGGGACTGTGCTGGTGCGGCCAGCGTTGGGATGGCGAAAAAATGTGTTTTGCACCTGAGCCTGTCTCATCACCTTCTGCTTCAGTCTCAGGTTCGGATGCAGCCAAGGTGACTGCGGCCCATGCAACCACTCAAGCCAAAGCCTGAAGCGCTTTTGCTGGCCAGAACGCATTGACCGCTCACGATTTGCCGCAATCCGCAGACCACCCACGTGTGGTGCGTGGTCTGCTCAACATCGCTCACGCACTCGACCATTTGTTCTTGCTGATTTTTGCTGCGGCGGTCAGCACGATTGCGGTCGACATGGGTCTGGCCCAATGGCAGGATCTCATGCCTTACGGGGCAGGCGCGTTCTTCATGTTTGGCCTGGGCTCATGGCCTGCAGGGCGGTTGGGCGATATGTGGGGTCGCCGCAGCATGATGCTGATGTTCTTCTTCGGCATTGGCGTGGCGTCCATTTTGACGGCCTTCGCGCAAACCCCTTGGCAATTGGCCGCTGGCTTGACACTGGTCGGATTGTTTGCATCCATCTACCACCCGGTGGGCATTCCCATGTTGTTGGAGCGTTCGGCCAATCCTGGTGTCACGATTGGCTTCAACGGCTTGGCGGGCAATCTGGGTGTGGCCGTGGCCGCTTTGCTCACGGGCTTTTTGATCCAGTGGTTCGGTTGGCGTGCAGCTTTTGTGGTGCCCGGTGTAGTGGCCATGGGGTGTGGGTGGCTTTTTGCGCGCACCTGTCCCCAAGAACAGACAACGCCTGCCAAGCGCCAAGGTGGTGCCAAGGTCAGCTTGCCGGGACCTTTGTTGGCGCGGGCTTTGGTGGTCATGACCGCTGCCGCCATCACCAGCAGTGTGCTCTTCAATTTCACCACCAATGGCAATGGCCCCTTGCTGGCCGAACGTTTTCAAGGGGTGATGGAAGACCCGGCAGTTTTGGGGCTGTTGCTGGCCGTGGTCTATGCCGTGGCTTCATTGGCCCAGCTGGTGGTGGGACACCTGATCAACCGCTTTGCGCTCAAGCCTTTTTTCATGTTCATGGTGATGGCGCAGATTCCCATGTTGATTCTGGCCTCTCAGGCGCAGGGATGGTGGTTGTTTGTGGCCTTGACGGGCGTGATGGTGTTCATTTTTGGGGCCATTCCTTTCACCGATTACATGATTGCCCGTTATGTGGATGACCGATTGCGCTCCCGCGTGTCGGGGATGCGACTGGGTGTTTCATTTGGCGTGAGCTCCTTGTCCGTCTGGGCTTTGGGGCCGGTGGTGAAGGCCATGGGGTTTGGACAATCTTTGTTGTTGCTGTCGGGCTTTTCCGTGGTCACTTGTATCATTTTGAGCGGGTTGCCGCATGCAAGTCGTGAAAACATCCAACCTTCTTGAGCCCAGGTTTTTTGATCAGGGAAAACACCCGTAATTGGCGGGTGCTATTCCTCTGTTTGCACGCTGATTCCGTGAATAATGGCGGCTCGTTGTAAGCCGCTCTCTGTACACATCAAGAGACGTCAATCAAGATCCGTTGTGTGACTTTCTTCAGAGTTTGCGCAAGGAATTTTTGACCTATTCAAGGAGTTCCATGAACAACACCCCCGACAGCGTGAGTGCTCAGCGTCCGTGGTCAGCCGTATACCCTCAGGTGGGCATTGACCCCGTCTTGCCAGCCAGTGAACATCAAAATCTGGCCCATCTGATCCACGACCACTGCACCCGCTGGGCCCGTGACAGCCAGGCCAAGGCGGCCTTCACCTGCGTGGCGCCCAACGGCATGAATGGCAGTTTGAGTTTTGCGCAGGTGGATGCTTTGTCCGATGCGTTTGCCGGCTACTTGCGTGGTACTTTGGGTCTGTCGCAGGGAGACCGTGTGGCGGTTCAGTTGCCCAACAGTCTGTCCTTTCCTGTGGTGGCTTTTGGAGTCCTCAAGGCCGGGTGTGTGCTGGTGAATACCAACCCGCTGTACACCGTCAATGAAATGGTGCACCAGTTCAACAACAGCCAGGCCAAGGCCTTGGTGGTGGTGGACATGTTTGCCGACAAGTTGCCCGAGGTGATGGCACAAACGGGGGTGCAACACATCGTGCTGGCCGGCGTGCCCGAATTTTTCCCGGCGATCCCGCGCGGGATCATTCGCGGTGTGCAGAAGGTCTGGAGCAAGGTTCTACCGCCTGTGACGGTGCCGCATGTGCGCCTGCAGACCGCGCTGGCCCAGGGCCGCGCCACTTTGACACAGCAGCCCGCCAAAAGCTATTGGCAAAATCTGCAGCCGCACGATCTGGCCTTGTTGCAATACACAGGGGGCACCACCGGTGTGAGCAAGGGCGCGATGATCAGCCACGGCAATTTGCTCAGCAATGTGCAGCAGATGTTGGCCATGGGTGCGACCCACATGAGCCCGGGTCAAGAGTGCGTGCTGACCGCACTGCCCATGTACCACATCTTCGCGTTCACGGCGAATTTGTTGGGTTTCTTGTCGATCGGTGCGCACAATATCTTGGTGCCCAGCCCGCGACCTGTGCAGAACCTGCAACGCGCTGTCGAAAACTACCCATTGACCTGGATGACGGGTGTGAATACCTTGTTCAATGGCTTGCTCAATGAAGAATGGTTTTTGGCCTATCCGCCCAAGCACCTCAAGGCCTCGATTGCGGGCGGAACAGCCCTGCACAGTGCGGTGGCACAGCGTTGGCGCGAGGTCACCGGCACGCCCATTGCCGAAGGTTATGGTTTGACCGAAACTTCGCCCGTGGTGAGTTTCAACCCGCTCAGCGGCGAGCCACGTGTGGGCAGCATCGGGATTCCGGCGCCCGGCACCGATGTGCGCTTGGTGTCCGAGGCCGGTCAAGATGTGCCCGTAGGAGAACCCGGTGAGATCTGGGTGCGCGGTCCGCAGGTCATGCAAGGCTATTGGCAAAACGAGGCTGAAACTGCCAACGTGATGCATGACGGCTGGTTTGCGACCGGCGACATTGGGGTCATGGACACGTCGGGTTTCTTCCGTATCGTGGACCGCAAGAAAGACATGGTGCTGGTCTCCGGCTTCAACGTCTACCCCAACGAGGTCGAAGATGTGATTGCTCAGATGGACGCCGTGCTCGAGGTGGCCGTGGTCGGCACGCCCGACGAGCGAACCGGCGAGGCGGTGCGAGCCTATGTGGTGCCCAACCCCGACCATGCAGGACAACTGCGCACCGAAGACGTGCTGGCGCACTGCAAGCAACACCTGGCCGCATACAAGCGCCCGAGTTCGGTGGTGTTGCGCGATGAGTTGCCCAAATCCCCGATTGGCAAGGTGCTGCGCAAAGACCTCAAAGCCGAAGTCAAACAAGAATTCAACCGCGCCTGAGCGCGACAGCGGAGTCACACATGGTCACCGAATTTGAAACCAAACTGCTGGGCGTGATGATGATGGTCATCATGATGGGCATGGGCGCATCGCTCACCTGGCGCGACTTTCTGATCGCCTTTCGCAAACCCAAAGGGGTGCTGGTGGGCGTTTTTTGCCAGTACGGGATCATGCCCTTCCTGGGCTTTGCCATGGCCATTCTGCTGGATTTGTCGCCCGCTTTGGCGGTGGGGCTGATCCTGATGGCCTGCATGCCTGGCGGCACCACGTCCAATATCTTTACCTATTTCAGCAAGGGTGTGTTGGCCTTGTCGATCATGATGACCAGCGTTTCCACTTTGGTGGCGCTGGTCATGGTGCCTGCCTTGCTGGAGTTCTATTCGCAGGCTGCGGGCATCAGCGGTGACTTCAAGATCCCGGCCAGCAATGTCGCTCAGGTGCTGGTGGTCTTGTTGGTCCCGACCTTGATTGGCATGGCCTTGCGCAAGATGAGCCCCAACATCGGGGCCACCATCGAATTGCTGGGTGGCTTCTTGGGCATTCTGGTGATTTTGTTCCTGGTGGTGACCTGGATTCCACGCAACCACCAGCTGTTGGCCACGACACCTTTCGTGGTGTACTTTGCTGCGATTGGACTGGGATTGTTCGGCATGTTGTTGGGTTATGCCTTGGCCAGGCTGCTTCGGCAAGATGCCAACCGAAGCCGCACCATTGCGCTGGAGACCGGTATCCAGAATGGACCTCTGGCCGTCTTGATCGTGACCTTGAGTTTTGCGGGCACCATGCAGCAGGACATCCTCTTGATCCCTGTGCTGTACTCTTTGTTCATTGTGATCAGCAGCAGCCTCGTGACCATGGTGTTTCGCCGCCGCAGCGACCGTGAAGCTTTGGCCCGCGACAAAGCCAAGTCAGGTCAGTTGGTAGCTTCTTAGGACTGTATCCATAGCCTAAGGTCTTGGCTGGGGCAGCGCATGGCGTGTCGCCCCTGCC
>CANHUM010000013.1 GCA_947463845.1 Comamonadaceae bacterium | reverse complement strand
CCCGCCATCCTCTTCTTCATCTTTGGTGTACTGGCGGGCACCGTCAAATCCAACCTGGAAATCCCCCCCGCCATCTCCCGCTTCCTGTCCTTGTACCTGTTGATGGCCTTGGGCCTGAAAGGCGGCTTCGCACTTTCACAATCGGGTCTGACAGCGAACGTGGGCTTGAGCCTGGCTGCTGCCGTGGCACTGGCCACCCTCATTCCGCTGATGGGTTACACCATCTTGCGCCGCTTCGTCTCTGGCTTTGATGCGGCAGCCGTGGCGGCCACCTATGGTTCTGTCAGCGCCGTGACCTTTGTCACCGCGGTTCAGTACCTGGAAAACCAGGACGTGGCTTACGGTGGTCACATGGCGGCGGCCATGGCGTTGATGGAGTCGCCCGCCATCATCTTGGCCGTGGTCTTCGCCAACTCGCTGCGGCAAAAAGCCGCCAAAGGCACGGCCGCTGCGGTCGATGGTGCCAATGCGCCCAAAGCCGGGGTGTCGGTGGGCAAGATCCTGCATGAGTCCTTCACCGATGGTGCACAGCTTTTGCTGTTGGGCGCCATGGCGATTGGCATGATCACGGGCGACGCCGGCAAGGCGGCCATGCAACCGTTCTCGGTGGACCTGTTCAAAGGCATGCTGGCGTTCTTTTTGCTCGACATGGGCTTGATGGCCGCGCGCAACCTGCCCCAGGTCAAAGGCAAGTCACCCGTGCTGGTCGCCTATGCCATTGTCGGCCCCGTGACCCACGCCTGCCTGGCGCTGGGCCTGGCATTTCTGCTAAATTTGCCGGCTGGCGATGGTGCCCTGCTCATGGTTCTGGCTGCAAGTGCGTCTTACATTGCGGTTCCGGCTGTGCTGCGCTACGCACTTCCCGAAGCAAATCCTTCTTTGTATTTCGGGCTGAGTCTGGGCATCACCTTCCCATTGAACATCGTATTCGGCATCCCCATCTACGTGGCTGTGGCCCAAGGGGTGCTGATGTAAGGCTTGCATGGACAGATCGATTCAGAGCAATGATCGGGCTCGCCGTGTTGCATTCCTCACGCAACACGGCAAACAGGATCTCGTGAGAGCACCCCTGGAATCGGCCTTGGGGTGTGCACTGGTTCACACCGACGCCTATGACACCGATCAGCTGGGCACCTACACTCGCGAAATTGCCCGCCCAGGCTCCCAACTGGATGCGGCCCGGCGCAAAGCCCAAATCGGCATGGCCCTGACAGGTGCCCCGGTGGGTATCGCCAGCGAGGGCGCTTTCGGATCTGACCCGTTTGGTGGCTTCATGCCCTGGAACACCGAATTGCTGCTGTGGGTCGACCCCACTCAAAATCTCGAAGTGACCGGGTTTGCCCAGGGCCCGGCTCAAAGCCTGCACAGAACCGTCACCAGTCTGGACGAATTGATGCGTTTTGCCGAAGACGCAAAGTTTCCAGAGCACCACCTGGTGATGCGCCCCGACCACGAAGACCATCTCGACATCGTCAAGAACATCCACGACGAACAGACGCTGCGCGAAGTCTTTGCCAGGCTACAGGCCCAATCGACCAGCGGCATGGTGTTCATCGAAAACGACCTGCGGGCTTTTTGCAACCCCACGCGGCAAGACATCATCCGCAAGGCCTGCGACGATTTGATCCGCAAACTGCAGTCCCTTTGCCCCCAATGCCAAACGCCCGGCTTTTGGGTTCAAAAACGCATTGCAGGCTTGCCGTGCCGGGCCTGCGGCCAAAAAACACGCTTGCCCATTGGTGAAATTTGGCACTGCGCGCAATGCCACCATGAAGAGCAGCGTGCCGTGCCATCAGAGCCCTGGGCCGATCCAAGCCGCTGCGATTTTTGCAACCCCTGATGCCCCGGCCTCAAAGGGCGTTCATCAGACCGAGCGCATCAAGCCGCCATCGACACGGATGTTCTGGCCCGTGATGTAGGCTGCGCCCTCCGAAGCCAGGAAAGCGATGGTCGCAGCCACCTCCTCGCTGGTGCCGTAGCGCTGCATGGGCACACTCTCGCGACGCTCTTCTTTGGCGGGCAGGCTGTCGATCCAGCCGGGCAAGACATTGTTCATGCGCACGTTGTGCGCGGCATATTCGTCGGCAAACAGCTTGGTGAAAGCGGCCAGGCCGGCGCGGGCCACCGCCGAGGTCGGGAACATCGCACTGGGCTCAACCACCCAGGCGCTGGAGATGTTGACGATGGCCCCCGCTTTTTGCCCGACCATGATGGGCGCCACCACCCGTACAGCCCGCACCACATTTAAAAAATACATGTCCATACCCAGGTGCCACTGCGCATCGGTCAACTCCAGCACCGGGCCTTTGGGGCCATGGCCTGCGCTGTTGACCAACACGTCGATGCGGCCCCAGCGCGCCATGGTTTGATCCACCAGCTTTTGCAAATCTTCTGGCGATTGGTTGGAGCCTGTCAAACCAATGCCCCCCAACTCTTGCCCCAACACCTCGCCCTTGCCGGACGATGACAACACGGCCACTTCAAAGCCCTCCTGAGCCAGTTTGCGGGCCGCTGCCGCACCCATGCCACTGCCACCGCCCACCACCATCGCCACTTTCTTGCTCATGCTTTGCTCCTTGTTTGTGTGAGTCGTCGATACATCCGGCCCGACCACTGCCCGAGATCGTCCAGGTAAGTGAACACCACCGGGATCACCAGCAGGCTCAACACCGTGCTGGTGAGCAAGCCACCGATCACGGCAATCGCCATGGGCGAACGGAAACTCGCGTCAGCCGCGCCCCAGCCCACGGCAATCGGCAGCATGCCTGCGCCCATGGCAATGGTGGTCATCACAATGGGCCTGGCGCGTTTGTGGCAAGCGTCCAGCAACGCGTCCCAACGACTCATCGGCGGCACGGCGGGGTGATCGCCCTGAGCAGGTTTGCCACGCCGCGCTTCGATGGCGTACTCCACCAGCAAGATGGAGTTTTTGGTGGCAATGCCCATGAGCATGATCAGACCAATGAGCGAGGGCATGGAAAAACTCTTTTGCGCGATCAACAAGCCCACGAACGCGCCCCCCAAGGACAGCGGCAACGCTGCCAAGATGGTGATGGGGTGCAAAAAGCCTTTGAACAAAAGCACCAGCACGATGTAAATGCACAGCACACCAATGGTCATGGCCAGGCCAAAGCTGGCAAAGAGTTCACCCATGACCTCGGCGTCGCCCACCTCCACCACCTTCACGCCCGGTGGCAGGCTTTGCAACGCGGGCAGTTTTTGCACCGCTTGGGTCACATCGCCCAGCGGCATGCCCGACAATTCAATCTCGAAATTGACATTGCGCTGGCGGTCGTAGCGGTCGATCACGGCCGGGCCGCCCGCCACCTCAATGCGGGCCACCTGACCCAGCATGACAGGGCCACGGCTGCCGGGCACCATCAGGCGCTCCAGCGTGGCTAAATCATGCCGCGACTCGTCACCCAACTTGACCACGATGGGCACCTGGCGCTCGGACAAATTGAGCTTGGGCAGGGCCGCGTCGTAGTCACCCAAAGTGGCCACGCGCAAGGTATCGCTGATGGCCGCACTGGTCACGCCCAGATCGGCAGCCTTGGCAAAGTCGGGGCGCACCGCGATCTCGGGGCGCACCAGACTGGCCGTCGAAGCAATCGAGCCCAAGCCTGAAATGGTGCGCAAGTCGCGCTCCACCGCCATGGCAGCGGTTTGCAGGGCTTGCGGGTCTTCGCCCGTGAGCACCAGCACGTATTTCTCGCCCGAGCCACCCAGGCCCACCTTGGTGCGCACACCGGGCAGTTGCTGCAGAGCGACTCGGATGTCATTCTCAATGGCCTGTTTGCGCGGGCGCGTGCCACGCTCGGTCAACTGAATGGTGAGGGTGGCTTTGCGCACCTCGGCCGCGCCGCTGCCGGCAAACGGATCACTGCCCGCACTGCCGCCGCCAATCGTGGTGTAAACGCTTTTCACATCGTTCACCGCCATCAAAAGCTGGCGAGCATGTTCGGCGCTGGCCTGGGTCTGGACCAAAGTGGCGCCGGGCGGCAGTTCCACATACACCTGGGTTTGCGAGTTGTCGTCTGGCGGAATGAAGCCCTTGGGCAGCAAGGGCACCAGCATGATGGAGCCGATGAAAAACAGCGTGGCCAGGACCATGGTGACCAGGCGGTGTTTCATGCACCAGGTGGCCCAGACCATGTAGCGCTTGAGCCAGCCGGGCTCCTGCGCGGCCGTGACGATGGGCTTCAGGATGTAGGCCGCCATCATGGGGGTGAGTACCCGCGCCACCACCAGCGAGGCGAACACCGCAAGCGACGCGGTCCAGCCAAACTGCTTGAAGAACTTGCCCGGAATGCCGCTCATGAACGCCGTGGGCAAAAACACCGCAATCAGGGTGAAGGTGGTGGCGATCACCGCCAGACCGATCTCGTCGGCTGCTTCCATGGCGGCCTGATACGGCGATTTGCCCATGCGCAAATGGCGCACGATGTTTTCTACCTCGACAATCGCGTCGTCCACCAACACACCAATGACCAAAGACAGCGCCAGCAAGGTCACCACGTTGATGGAAAAGCCCAGGTAGGCCATGCCGATGAAAGCCGGAATGACCGACAGCGGCAGCGCCACGGCCGACACAAAGGTGGCCCGCCAGTCGCGCAAAAACAGCCACACCACCAGCACTGCCAAAATCGCACCCTCGTACAACAGCACCAAAGAGCCCTGGTATTCCTCTTCCACTGGGGTCACGAAGTCAAAGGCTTCGGTGATCTCGATGTCGGGATTTTGCATCCGGTACTCGTCCAGCGCCTGCCGCACCAAGCGGCCCACGGCCACTTCGCTCTCGCCCTTGCTGCGCACCACCTCAAAGCCGACCACCGCTTGACCGTTCAGACTGGCCGCTGAGCGGGCATTGGCCAGCGTGTCGCTCACGGTGGCCACCTGATCCAGACGCACACGACCACCACGCGCGGTGGCCAGCTCGATCCTGCCCACCTCTTGCGCCGTCTTGACGGTGGCCAAAGTGCGCACAGGCTGCTCACCCACGCCCAAATCCATGCGTCCGCCCGAGCCTTCTTGCTGGACCTGCTTGAGCTGACGCGACACCTCTGCCGCCGTGATGCCCAAAGCCTGCAAGCGGTTCACATCGAGCGCCACACGCACCTCGCGTGTCACGCCGCCGACGCGGTTGACGGCGCCCACACCGCGCAGCGACAAGAGCTTTCGGGTGATGTCCTTGTCCACCAACCAGGACAGGGCCTCGTCGTCCATGCGCTCAGAGCGCACGGTGTAGGCCAGCACAGGTGTACCGGCCAAATTGAGTTTTTGCACCACCGGGTCGCGCAGGTCGCCAGGCAAATCGGCACGCACGCCCTGGATGGCCGAGCGCACATCGTCCACCGCTTCCTGCGTGGGCTTTTCCATGCGGAATTCGGCTGTGATCGACACCACACCGTCTTGCACTTTGGTGGTGATGTGCTTGAGGCCCTGCAACGGGGCCAGCGCGTTTTCCAGCTTGCGGGCCACGTCGGTTTCGAGCTGCGAGGGCGCAGCGCCGGGCAAGCTGGCGGTCACGGTGATGGTGGGCACGTCCAGGTCCGGAAAGTTCTGTACTTTCATGGACCCGAACGCGATCATGCCCGCCACCGTCAGCAGCACAAACAGCATGACCGCCGGGATCGGGTTGCGGATCGACCAGGAAGAGACGTTGAGCATGGCGTCCCTTTATTTGGCGGCAGGCTTCGTGACCGGGGCTGCATCCACCACGCGCACCGTGTCGCCGTGGTTCAAAAACGCACCGCCACTGGCCACCACACGGGTATCGGCTTTCAGGCCGCTGATCACCTCCACACGGTCACCGCTTTGCCGGCCAGTTTGCACTTTGAGCTGCGTGACCTTCTGGTCGGCTCCAACGGCGTAGACATAGCTGAATCCGTCACGCACCACCACCGCCGTTTGCGGCACGGTCAGGGCCTGGCTCTGGCCCAAAGTGATTTCGCCTTGGGCGTACATGCCTGCACGAGCACTGCCGGTTTGGACAGGCAAATCGACATACACCAGCGCGTTGCGGGTTTGCGCGTCGACCGAGGGTGCCACCATGCGCACCTTGCCTTGCAGCACCTGACCGCTGGCCGCTTTGACTTGAACCGGAGCACCCACCTGAATACGCCCGATTTCAGCAGCGGTCACTTCGGCTCGCCACTCAATCCGGCCTTGGCGGATGAGTCGGACCAACTCGGTGCCCGCGCCCACCACGCTGCCCACGGTGGCCTGGCGCACCGAAATCACACCCGCATCCGGTGCCAGCACCTGGGTTTGCGACAGACGAACGTTTTGCAGCTGCACCATGGCACGGGCTGACTGCACGCGGGCCACAGAAGAGGCCTCGGCAGCCAGCGCCTGGCTCAGCTGCGCGTTGCTGAAAAAGCCTTGCTGCTGCAGGCTGCGGGCACGCTCGGCTTGCGCTTTGGCCTCCAGGGCGTTGGCCGTGGCCTCGGCCAAACTGGCTTGTGCCTGCGCCAGCTCGGCCCGCAAGGTGTCGGCCTGCAAAACCGCCAGCACATCGCCGCGCTGCACGCGATCGCCCACGTTGACGCGGACCTCGGTGATCTTCAGGCCATTGGCCTCGGCACCCACGACCGCTTCCTGCCAGGCGGCCAGGTTGCCATTGGCCTGGACCATTTGGGGCAAGCTGCTGGTTTGTGGCATCGCCACCAGCACGGTCAGTGAAGGTTTGGCCGTGTTGGTTTTTTTGCTGTCATCGTTGGCGATGGCTGCGCCAGAGACACCCGCCAATGCACCCACCAACACCCAAACCCAAACACCGCTTTTCTTCATGGCACATCTCATGGCTGCACGCCCCAACGGCGCCCATTGAGTTTAGCGGTAGAGCATCACGCCTGACATTGAACTTGGGCAAGCCAAGGTCATGTCAGTGCATGACCCAACGCCACAACGACAGCACCGCCTCACGCTCGGCTGTCAAAAGTTCAAGCGGCACATCGGTGGGTTCTTCGTTCAAGCGGGCCCGGTGCTGCACGCGGCGCAGCTCACGGTACGCGTTGGCAGCAGCCAGCCCCATCCCTGAAGGCAAAAGAGCAGCTGCCTCGGCCCTTTGCAGCAAAGCAATATTGCCCACGTTATCGGCCAACTGCGGGTAAGCAGCGGTATGCAACAGAACCAGGTACTGCACAACAAACTCGGCATCGACCATGCCGCCGGGACTGTGCTTCACGTCAAACCGGTCGGCCTTGACCGGATGACCCTCACGCACGCGCTCGCGCATGGCCACAATTTCTGCTTTCAGGCTGTTGGGGTCACGTGGCGCGCCAATCACCGCATGGCGCACGCCGTCAAAGCGGAGCGACAGACTGGACAGACCCATGACGAATCGGGCACGGGTCATGGCCTGATGCTCCCAGGTCCAGGCGGTGTTGCTGCCGCGTTGCTGCTGGTAGTCGGCGTAAGCCTCGAAACGCGTGACCAGCAATCCTGAATTGCCATTGGGCCTGAGTGCGGTATCGATTTCGTACAGGTCGCCTTCGGCGGTTTTGACGGTCATCCAGTTGATGAGCTTGCGGACATAGGCGGCATAAATCTCCTGAGCGCGCTCGTCTTCATCTTCATAAACAAACACAATGTCGAGATCGCTGCCGTAGCCCAGCTCCTTGCCACCGAGTTTGCCGTAGCCAATGATGGCAATGGCGGGTTCTTCGCGGTGGCGTGTTTTGAGACGGCTCCAGCACCAGCGCGCTGTCACGCGCAGCACGGCATCGGCCAGAGCACTCAGATCGTCAGCCACCTGTTCCACGGTGAGCACCCCTTCCACATCCCGCGCCAGCGTTCTGAACTGCTCGGCGTGGTGGGCACGGCGCAACAAATTGAGCAAGCTTTCCTCGTCGTCCTCGCCAGTGCGTTGAAGCGCCACCAGACGGGCCTGCAAATCCGCTTCAAATTCATGGGCATCAAAGCGGCTGTTGAACAAGTTGCCCCCGGCCAACTCGTCAATCACCCCCGGGTGTTGCAACAAATACCGTGCAGGCCACTTGGCAGCGCCCAACAAACGCAGCAAACGCTCATGGACCGAAGGGCGCTCCAGCATGAGCGCCAGGTAACTTTCGCGGCGCAGCAGCGGCTCTATCCAGTCGGCCATGCGCAGCACGGCTTCTTCACTCACACGCCCCACATCGAGCCACTGCGCCGTTCTTTGCAGCAAACGCATCAAGCGTCCCCGGGCATCGTCGCGCAAGGCCAGCACCCGTGTGTTTTCACCCCACAACGCCAACCTCTCGCGCACCGGACCCCTGAAATCCGTCAATACCGCATCGAGGTCGGCATGTTCGCGTGCGTTTTTTCCGTTTTTGCCATTGCAACCTTTGCAATCGCGGTCACCGCCCAACAAGGTGTCAAACTCTTGCGCCACCACTTCACGGTGCGCATCCAGCTCGGACAGGAATGCACACGTGCCGGTGAACCCCAGGGTCTGGGCAATCCAGGCCAAATCGTCATCGCGCGTGGGCAGTACATGGGTTTGCTGGTCGTCCAGGTACTGGATGCGGTGCTCCACCTGACGCAAAAACACATAAGCCGCACTCAAAGCGTCGGCCGTGGCCTGGGGCATGAGACCCGCTTTGGCCACACGCTGCAGGGCGTCCAGGGTGGGGCGGGTGCGCAGTTCTGGAAACTGCCCTCCGCGCACGACCTGCAAAAGCTGCACGGTGAATTCGATCTCGCGGATGCCACCACGCGAGAGTTTCACGTCGTTGGCGCGCTCAGGGTGGCCGGCGCTGCGTTTGGACGCGTGGTCACGGATCTGCTGGTGCAGCGTGCGCAGCGACTCGAACACGTTGTAGTCCAGGTAGCGGCGAAACACGAACGGCAAGACCACGCCGCGCAGCGCCAGGGCCGAGCCATTGAGGACTGCACTGCGAGGCGCAACCACACGGCTTTTCATCCAGGCAAAACGCTCCCACTCACGGCCTTGCACCAGCAAATACTCTTCCAGGGCATCGAGTGAGACCACGCTGGGGCCGGAGTTGCCATTGGGGCGCAGTGCCAGGTCCACACGGAACACAAAACCGTGCTCGGTGGTGTCACCGATCAGGGCGTACATGCGTTTGACGGCCCGGGTGAAATACTCCTGGCACGAGACTTTGTTGCGGCCTTCGCTGTTGCCCCGGGTCTGACCATCTTCGTCGTACACATAAATCAGGTCGATGTCGCTCGACACGTTCAGCTCACGGGCGCCGAGCTTGCCCATGCCGATGATCCACATTTCGGCACGCTCGCCATTGGCCTTGGAGGGGACGCCATGCAGGGTGTCCAGGTCGGCCATGACTTGTTGCCACGCGATGTCGAGGGTAACTTCGGCCAGCCAGGTCATGCTTCGGGTGACGCGATCCAAAGGGGCCTGCTGGGTGCAGTCGAGCTGAGCCAGACGCTCCAGCGTGATTTGGCGCAAAACCCGAAGCGCAGCACCGGTGTCCAGACCCGTGACCGTCAAGGCCTCATAGGCGGCCTTCAAGCTCTCCCGGTTCGGGATACCCGGGGCCAACACCTTCAGCACATCCCCATAACGGCGTTGCAAACGCTGCACAAACCGCGAATAAAGGTGAACGCCCGACAGGTCTGTCGGCTGGGCAACCTGGACAAGCTGGGCCTCCAAGGGGGCACTGACATCCATCGATGGGCTGCGGGTCATAATTCCTACTGACTTTCTAATTCGTACGTTTGTGCCACATCCTTCCACCTTGTCCCTGACCGAACCTCGCCTGCAGCGCTGGCTGGCCGGGCTGGTTCGGCTTTTTCTGTGGGGTCTGCTGATCGCCGGGCTGGTGCTGGGAATGGCTTGGGCAAGCCTGCATTTTTGGATTGTGCCGCGAATCGACGAATTTCGCCCTGCGCTGGAGCGCCTTGCCCGGCAATCTCTGGGTGTACCCGTTCGCATTGGCGCTTTGTCTGCACAAAGCACAGGCTGGGTCCCTTCATTTGAGTTGCGCGACATCGAACTGCTGGACCCTCAAGAGCGGCCAGCACTGACCTTGCCCAAAGTCGTGGTGGCCCTGAGCTTGCGTTCTGCCATGCTGCTCCAATTGGACCAACTGGTGATGGACGGTCTGGAGCTGGACGTTCGGCAAACCAGCGACGGGCATTGGCAAGTGGCGGGTATCACCTGGCAACCGACGCTGGACGGCGACTCAGCGGCGGGCAATTGGCTTTTTTCCCAGCGCGAAGTGATTGTTCGAGGAGGCGTGTTGCGCTGGCATGCGCCAACCGCCGTCACCTCTAACGCAGAATTGGCCGAGCCTTTGCTTTTGCGGGATGTGGATCTGGTCATTCGCAACTCATCCAGAAAGCACAGCGTGCGTCTGGATGCCACGCCCCCCAGCGCCTGGGGCGAGCGGTTTGTGCTCATGGGCCAGTTCAAGCGCAAGCTTTTATCCGTCAACGCGGGGCATCTGGCCGATTGGTCCGGACAGTCGTATGCCTTTTTCCCGAAAGTCGATCTGGGCCAATTGCGATCGGCCATAGCCCCTCGTTGGGCGAACGACTTGGGGCAGGTACAGGGACAAGGCGTGCTTCGGCTGTGGGCCGATGTGGACAACGGACAATGGCGCGGCGCACTGGCCGATGTGAGCCTGGTTGGCGTGCAGGCGCATCTGGATGCACAAGGTTCACCCTTGGGTTTTGAGCGCTTGTCCGGCCGGCTCGGGGTACAGGTTCATGAAGAAGGTTTTCTGGCCACCACACAAGGCCTGTCCTTCATCAATGCCGAAGGCTTGCGCTGGCCTGGGGGCAATCTGTCTCTGAACTACACGTGGGCCACGGACGCGCGTCCAGCTCAGGGTGTTTTGCAGGCCGATCAGCTGGATTTGCACGCCCTCAGAGAGTTGGCGCTGCGCTTGCCGCAGGCCTCGGCCGCCCATGCCGCCCTGCAATCGCGGGATATTGCAGGCTTGGTCACTCAACTGAACTTGCGCTGGCAAGGGCCATGGCCTCAGCCTCAAACCTATGCGGCCAAAGCCAGCATTCAAGGTCTGCGTTGGCAGCCCGAGGCCTCTGGCCAAGCGGCCACCGCTTCCCAGCGATGGGCGCATTTGCCCGGCCTGCGCGGCGCAGACGTGAACCTGGACATGCGCCACGACGGGGGACAGGTGGACGTGCGCATAGGTGATGGTGGCGCACTTTGGCTGCCTGGCGTGCTGTCACCGGCAGAAGTGCCGATGCACCAGCTCCAGGCCAGCGCCCGATGGGAGCGTCAGCCCAGCTCAGACGGTACCCATTGGCGTGTGCCCCAATGGTCGCTGAAAATGGCCAACGCAGACCTGCGTGGCGAGTGGCGCGGCCAATGGCAAAGTCTGCCCCAAGGTCCAGGTGCATTGACCCTCGACGGGACCATCGATCAGGCCCATGCTGCTGCAGCGCACCGGTATCTTCCGCTCTTCTTGCCCGCTTCCGTTCGGGATTACCTGCGCGATGCACTGGTCCAGGGCACTTACTCGGGCGTGGCCGTCAAAATCAAGGGTGATTTGGCCAAGTTGCCTTTTGCCAACCCCAAGGACGGTGAATTCCGTTTTTCGGGCCGTCTCAAAGACGTGGTGCTGGAGACGGTACCCAAGGCATTACTGCCTACAGGTGGTGCCCCTTGGCCGCGTTTGAGCAACCTTCAGGGGCAACTGATCTTTGACCGTTTGGGGATGCGGCTGAACAACGCCAGTGCCCGCGCGGGTGAAGGCACCCATGCTGTTCTATTCACTGCGGCATCGGCGGAAATCCCCGACATGACCCAGAAGCCCCTGTTGCAAGTGAAGGCCGAAAGCCCGAGCAAGGCACCACAGGTGTTGAGGATGGTCCAACAGTCGGCACTCAATTCTCTGCTCTCCGGCGCATTGGGTGAGGCGCAAATGCTGGGCGACTTGCAAACCCGTTTTGAATTGCGTTTGCCCTTGCTGGACCTCAAGCAGTCCAAGGTTCAAGGCAGCGTTGTGTTCAAAAACGCCGATCTGCGCTTGCAACCAGGAACACCTCGGTTGGAAAAACTTCAGGGGTCCCTGCAGTTTCACGAAGCTGGTTTTGAACTGCGCCAGGTGCAGGCGCAATTGTGGGGTGGGCCTGTCGCCGTGGAGGGCGGTATGCGCCCAACAGGTCCGGCGTCTCCCGCCAGAATCGAGTTTCAGGCGCGCGGCCGCGTCAGCGCCGAAGGCCTGAGAGGCGCCAAAGAGTTCTATCCGCTCGATGGGTTGGCGCAACACGCCCAAGGCTCTGCGGCTTACCAGGCGAGGTTGTCATGGCGAAATGGACAACCCGATTTAACCGTGCAAAGCACCCTGGAGGGGATGGCCGTGACCTTGCCTGCGCCTTTGGGCAAAACGGCTTCAAGTTCGCGCAACCTGAACATTCAACTTCGCTCAAGCAT
The DNA here is from genome assembly GCA_947463845.1 of Comamonadaceae bacterium. Classification (GTDB taxonomy): domain Bacteria; phylum Pseudomonadota; class Gammaproteobacteria; order Burkholderiales; family Burkholderiaceae_C; genus Limnohabitans_A. The sequence continues at coordinate 1,128 of CANHUM010000013.1, read as the reverse complement.
GGAAAAGTCAGGTCCGCAAGACCACATTCAGGTGAGCCTGGCCGACAACCTGCGTGTGGAATATGTGCGCAATTTATCCGGCAAGACGCCCGAAGTTCTGCGCGGCATCTGGGGCATTGGTATTGCCGGCCCACAAATGCCTGCATTACCGCAATCCGGCGTGACGGCACAGGTGGTGATGGATAGGCTCGATGTGGATGAGTGGCTGGCGCTTTTTCCTGACTCGGCATCTGGAACTTCGAGGCCGGCAACACCATCGCAAGCGACCCCAGGTGCAGCTCCGGCTTGGCAAACCTACCTGCCCAACCGCATGGGCCTGAAAACCAATTCACTGACGGTGAACGACCGCAGCTTGCACCAGGTCACTGTGGGCGGCACGCGCGATGGCGCGCTTTGGCGCGTCAACATCGATGCCAAGGAAATGGCGGGGTACCTCGCATTCCAACAGTCCTACAGTGGTCAGGCAGGACAACTTTTTGCCCGCTTGAGTCGGCTCAACCTGCCACCTGCCGAGCTGGCAGAAGTCGAGGCCTTGCTGGAAGCACCACCGACTCGACTGCCTGCGCTGGACATCGTGGTGGACGCCCTGGAGTTGCGTGGCATCCCGCTGGGCCGCGTCGAAATCGAAGCCGTCAACCAGGAGACCGCCTCCAGCCGACAAGCTGCCGGACCCGAATGGCAACTCAAAAAATTCAATGTCGTGCTGCCAGAAGCTCAGCTGAAAAGCACGGGCCGATGGCTGGCTGCACGAGACGGCACTGCATCGCGTAAAACCGAAATGAACTTTGTCCTGGATATCCGGGATGCCGGCGCCTTGCTGACCCGGTTGGGAACACCCAATGCCTTGCGCGGTGGTGTGGGCCAAATGTCGGGCGCGATCAGTTGGCAAGGCTCACCCATGGCGTTGGATTACCCCAGCATGAATGGTCAGTTTGAAGTCCAGATGGGACGGGGTCAGTTCCTCAAAGCCGACGCTGGCGTCGCGAAATTGCTGGGGGTGTTGAGTCTGCAAGCCTTACCTCGACGGTTATTGCTGGACTTCATGGATGTGTTTGCAGAAGGCTTCGCTTTTGACACCGTGCGTGGCGATGTCGGCATCACCCAAGGCAACGCCCACACGCGCAATTT
>CANHUM010000012.1 GCA_947463845.1 Comamonadaceae bacterium | reverse complement strand
TTACAAGCCTGGTTGGCCGCTGGCTTTCACGGCAGCATGGGTTACATGGCCAGCCATGGCACGAAACGCGCCCGCCCGGCCGAGCTGGTACCGGGCACGGTGAGCGTGATCACCGCCCGCATGGATTATTTGCCCGAGGGTTCTCCACCGGACTGGCTGGCCCAAGAGACCGCCCGCAGCCTGCAGCCGGGCGAGGCTGTGGTGTCGCTGTATGCCCGGGGGCGCGATTACCACAAGGTGTTGCGCAGCCGCTTGCAAAAATTGCAGGAACGCATCGCCGAGGTGATCGGCCCCTTTGGACACCGCGTGTTCACTGACTCGGCCCCGGTGATGGAGGCGGAGCTGGCCACCCGCAGCGGTCTTGGCTGGCGCGGCAAACACACCTTGGTGCTGAGTCGCGAGGCCGGTTCGATGTTTTTCCTGGGTGAGTTGTTTGTGGACCTTGCTTTGCCCGAAACACCCGCCGTGTCGGCGCATTGCGGCCAGTGCACCGCCTGCATGGACTTGTGCCCCACACAGGCCATCGTGGGGCCTTACAAATTGGATGCACGGCGCTGCATCTCCTATTTGACGATCGAGCACGCAGGTCCGATTGACGAGGCCTTGCGACCGCTGATCGGTAACCGCATTTACGGCTGCGACGACTGTCAGCTGGTCTGCCCGTGGAACAAATATGCCCAAGTGAGTTCGGTGCCCGATTGGCAACCGCGAGAGGGTTTGCTGGCGTCCAGCATCTTGCAGATGATGGGGTGGAGCGAAGCCGAGTTTTTACGCCGTACAGAGGGTAGCGCCATCCGGCGCATCGGTCATGCCCGCTGGATGCGCAATCTGGCCTTGGCAGCTGGCAATGCGCTGGCCACAGAGGCACTGAGCCCGGCAGAACGAGAGGGCTTGCAAGGGGCCTTGACGGACCTGTTGTCGCACCTCGACCCCGTGGTGCAAGAGCAGGCGGCTTGGTCTTTGGCAAGAGCTTGAGGGTCTTGACACCCTCAGTAGCGCAGCACACCCAAAGCAAAAGGCAGGCTCAGCATGCCGGCCAAGGTCGAGAGGGTCACCAGGCCCGCCACATAAGGTCCGTTGTAGCCCATGCGGGCGGCCAGAACATAACAGGTGGAAGCCGTGGGCAGCGAGGAAAAAGCCAGCAAGATGGTGGACTGCAGGGCATCCAGTTTGAACAGCACACACATGCCCAGCGCGATCAAGGGCATGAGCAGGTGTTTGATCAACAGCACGCAGCCGCCCAGCAACTTGCCTTGCCGCAATGAATCCAGTTGCATACCTGCACCTGCCGCCATCAAGCCCAGCGCCAGCGAAGCTGACCCGATGCGGCTGACGCTGGGCTCGATCCACCCGGGCATGCGAAAACCCAACAAGTTGGCCACCAGCCCAGAGGCGGTGGCGATGATCAGCGGGTTGCGCAACAGTTCACGAACAAAACCAGTGTTGGCCTGCTTGGCCATGGGCCAGACGGCCCCGATGTTGAACAGGGGAACGCAAAAGCCTATGAGCACCGCGATCAGCAGCAAGCCCTCTGGCCCTGCCAGGCGCTCGGCCAAGGCCAGACCAATGAAGGAGTTGAAGCGAAATGCGACCTGCGCGCTGGCGGCATGGTCACGGCGGTCCAACCGCGGGCCAATGATGGGCCAATAAGGCAGGCTGTATGACAACAAGATGGCGCAAGCCGCCAGACTCAGACCCGCACCAATCAGGCTGGAAGCGGCCACCACATCGAGCGGGCTCTTCACAATGGAGTGAAACAGCAGGACAGGGAACAGGAAAAAATAGACCAGACTTTCGACTTGTTGCCAAACCGGACGGTTCAGGGCGGTGAAGCGGCAAATCAAATAGCCGCACAGGATCAGGGAAAAATCCGGGAAGAGAAGTTCTGCAAAGTTCACTCGTCTAGGATAGCAAAGGCTGGACACGACCAAAGCCAAGAACTGTCACTTGGGTTTGTGTTGGACTATTTGGAAGATTTTGTGGGTTTTCCCCCTCCCAGTTCTGTTCGGTTGTTCTCTATGATGTTTCCTCTTTAAAGGAGTTCTTTGCATGAAGCGTCGTCATTTTGTTTCTGTGGCCGGTCTGGCCGCAACCGTTTTGGCCAGCGGTTCCGTCTTGGCGCAGGCTTATCCGAACAAAACCATCAGGTTGCAAGTGCCTTTTGCTCCGGGCGGTACGACCGATATCATCGCTCGCGTGATCGCCGAACCTCTGGGCAAGGCTGTTGGCCAAAGCGTGATCGTGGAAAACAAGGCCGGTGGCGGTGGCGTCGTGGGCGCGACCGAGACCGCTCGCGCGGCACCCGATGGCTACAACCTGGGCATGGCGACGGTGTCGACGACGGCCGCGAACCCGGCCATCAATCCCAAAATTCCGTACAACGTTCTGACCGACTTCACCCCGATCATCAATATCGCGGCCACGCCCAACGTGATTGCCGTGCACCCCAGCTTCCCCGCCAAGGACTATGCAGGTTTTCTGGCTGAAGTGAGAAAGAACCCTGGCAAGTACTCCTATGCTTCTTCGGGCACGGGCGGTATTGGTCACCTGCAAACCGAGCTGTGGAAAAGTCTGACGGGCACTTTCATCACGCACATTCCCTATCGCGGTGCGGGCCCAGCCCTGAATGACACCGTGGCGGGCCAGGTGCCGATCATCTTCGACAACCTGCCTTCTGCTTTGCCATTCATTCAGTCCGGCCGTCTGGTGCCCATCGTGATCGCCGCTCCCCAGCGACTGCCTCAGTTGCCCAATGTGCCCACTTTCAAGGAAGTGGGTCTGGAGCCCGTCAACCGCATGGCTTATTACGGCATCCTGGGTCCTAAAAACCTGCCCAAGGAAGTTGTGGACAAGATCAGCGCAGGCGTGAAAAAAGCTTTGCAAGAGCCCGGCGTGACCAAGCGCATCCAGGACACAGGCTCATTGGTCGTGGCCAATTCGCCTGAAGAATTCATGGCCCAGATCAAGGCCGAGTTCGAGGTCTACAAAAAGGTCGTAGACCAACAAAAACTCAAGCTGGACTGATCTCAGTCCATGCCTGAGGCCAGCCAGAGCGTCATCGACCGATTTGCCGAATCGCTCTGGCTGGAGGATGGCCTGGCCGCCAACACTTTGGCGGCTTACCGTCTGGATTTGACCCTCTACGCCAACTGGCTCCAGGCCCATCACGGGCTGTCGTTGGAGGCAACGCAAGAACACCACCTGCAGGCTTATTTCGCCGAGCGCCATGGCCAGACCAAGGCCACATCGGCCAACCGCAGGCTCACGGTGTTCAAGCGTTTTTTTCGTTGGGCATTGCGCGAGCGCCTCACGGAGGCCGACCCCACTTTGCGCATGCTGGCGGCCAAGCAAGCCTTGCGTGTCCCCAAGACTTTGGGCGAAGCGGATGTGGATGCACTCTTGTCGGCCCCGGATGTGGGCACCGAGCTGGGTATGCGTGATCGCGCCATGCTGGAGCTCATGTATGCCAGTGGCTTGCGGGTGAGCGAATTGGTTTCACTCAAAACGCTGCATGTGTCACTGAACGAGGGCGTGCTGCGCATCATGGGCAAGGGCAGCAAGGAGCGCTTGGTGCCCTTTGGTGAAGAGGCCAGGCAGTGGCTTGAGCGCTATATGACACAGGCCCGGCCGGGCATGCTGGGTTCGCGCCAGACCGAGGACCTGTTTGTCACCACCAGCGGCCCCAAACCGGGCACAGGCATGTCACGTGTCATGTTCTGGAGCCTGGTCAAACGCTATGCCATCGAGGCGGGCATCACGGCGCCTCTGTCACCGCACACCTTGCGGCACGCTTTTGCCACCCACTTGCTCAACCATGGGGCCGATTTGCGGGCTGTACAAATGCTTTTGGGTCATGCCGATATTTCCACGACCACCATCTACACCCATGTGGCGCGTGAGCGGCTCAAGACGCTTCACGCGCAGCACCATCCCCGAGGTTGATCAGTCGAGCGGCGCTACCGTGACGGCCACTTGGAGTGTGTGCGAGCCTCCACCTTGCAGTACCCCGCGCAGGGGAGAGACATCTGCAAAATCTCGGCCCACGGCCAGTCGAACATAGTCCTGGCCTGGGCTGGCCAGGCCGCAGCGGTCGTTGGTGGGGTCCAGATCCAACCAGCCCTGGCTGGGGTGGTTGGACAGCTCGGGCACATAGACCGAGGCCCAAGCGTGAGAGGCGTCACTGCCCACCAAGCGGACCTGACCCGGTGGCGGCTGGGTGAGCAGGTAGCCACTCACATAACGGGCAGGCAAGCCAAGGGAGCGCAGGCAGGCCACGAGGATGTGGGCAAAGTCCTGGCAGACACCGCGCCGCGCTTGCAGGGCTTCGAGTGCGGGGGTGTTGATGTCGGTGCTGGCCGTTTCGTAATGGAAATCGCGGTGCATGCGAGCGGTGAGTGCCTGGGCCGCTTGCATGAGGGGAAGCCCTGGCGTGAAGCTGCTTTGTGCATAGGCAGCAAAGTCTGGGTGCACGGGACAATGGTGCGAGCCAAAGGCCATCGCTGCGTGCATGTCCCCGGGATGACCACCTCGATAGCGGAAATGTTCGCGCACGGTTTCCCAGCTTTGCAAGGCGCTGGCTGAGGCGATCGCTCGGGTGTTGACTTCAGTGTAGGCGCTGACGTGCAGTTCCTCATGAGCGTGTGTCAGAGCCCAATAGGCACGGTGGTTCAAGAAGGCGTCGATGCTGTGTTGCAGCGCGGCCTTGGGGGTGATCTGCAACTCATGTCGGATCACCGTTTGGCAGGGGGTATCGGCCGCCTGCAGATGGGCCACATGCTGCGCAGTCAGAACCGACGGGTTGTAGCGGTAGCAGGTGTCATGGGTGATGGCCAGGCGCATGGTGTGACGACTTTCATGCGCCCACGCTGTAGCGGGCTTCGCCGCTGTGCGTGAAAAACAGGCTGCACAACTGGTCCGAAATTTCGCGGGCGGCGCCTTGGCATTCGCTCAGCGTGGTTTGCAGGGGGACGCCCATGGCGTTGTGCAGCGGCCAGAGTGCTTCGGGCGTGAGCGCGGTCAGAGCGGGCACGAGCTCGGCCAGGGTCAAGGTGGCCCCATCGGCCAGGTGTCCCATGCGCCGCAGGCGCGAACGCAGGGTGTGTGCGACCCAGCCCAGCGAGCGGGGGTTATCCGGGTCGGTCACCAGCAAGTCCATCATGGCCTGGGGGCTGCGGCTTTGCTGGTACTGGGCGTGGAAGCTGATGGTGCTGTCAAACAGATCCAGCACAGCGTCAAAGCCGGCCTGCTCTTGGATCAGTCCTAATTGCACGGCTTCGCCCAACGCACCGGACAAGAAATCCAGCCGTTCAATGTGGCGGCCCATAGAGAGCAAACGCCAGCCGTCGTCGCGGCTCATGCGGTCGGTTTGGGCGCCTGTGAGGGCTGCCAACATCTGGCTGGTGTCGGCCAAAAGACGCTGGACCACAACGGTGTCGGGCAGGGCATCCGTGGCATATGGCGGCTGGCTTGGTCGCTCGGCTGTCTGGAAAAAGCGCGATTGGGCCTGCTCCAGCAAGCGCCAGTGCTCGGGCGACAGGCGCTCGCGCACCGAGGCAGCTGCCAGCCGCACCGCCCGCAGGTTGAAGCCGACGCTGGTGGCCAGTTCCTGGTCCCACAAACCTGCAATCAAGGAACGCTCGAACACACGGTGCGCTTGCTCGGCGCCAGGCACACCGGGGCGCACCAGACCGTGGCGCGTGGCCATGCGGGTGATGAAATTCAGCAAACAGGGCAGATGCTGGTTCTCGCTGCCCAATATTTCCAGACTCAGGCGCACCAGCCGCAAGGTGTTTTCGGTACGCTCGGTGTAGCGGCCCATCCAGAACAGGTTTTCTGCAGCGCGGCTGGTGACCAGGCGTTGGCGGTGTGCGACAAGGTCATCGACAGCAGGTGTATGGATGACTGCTGGCGTCGCAGAGGAGGTCTGAACGCTTGGCGTCCTGGTGATGGGTAAGCTTTGAACCCACACGTCAGCGCTGGAGCCGCCGCGCTGCATGGAGGCAATGCCTTCGCGTGTGCCCAGCCTGGCCAGGCCGCCCGGCAACACCTGCCAACCGCCTTGGGCATCGACCACCGCGAACACGCGCAGCACCACCGGTCGCGACTGGATGCTGGAGGCACCATCGGAGCCGGTTTGCCACGTGGGTTGGTGCGACAACGGCAGCCAGGACTGCAAGGTGTAGGCCTCCGGATCGCGCAGGATGCGCCCGGTCCAATCGTCCAGCTCGCGCTGCGACAGTGTGTGGCCCGACACCGGCTCGAAACTTTGACGGTCTCTGTGGTGGGAATAGGTGGGCTTGATCACGCAACTTTGAATGCGCGGTAACACGTCTTGCAGTGCCGCTGACTCGCCACACCACCAGCTCGGGATGGCGGGCAGTTGCAAGGCTTGGCCCAGCAGCGTGCGCGCCAATGCGGGCATGAACCCCAGCAGCGCGTTCGATTCAAGAAAGCCCGAACCGGGCGTGTTGGCCATCAGGACATGGCCGCTGCGCACCGCTTGCAGCAGGCCCGGCACGCCCAGCGTGGAGTCGGCCCTGAGCTCCAGCGGATCCAGCCACTCGTCGTCCACGCGTTTGAGCAGGCCATGCACAGGCTGCAGGCCTTGCAGGGTTTTGAGGTAAAGCTTTTGATCACGGACTGTCAGGTCATTGCCCTGCACCAGGCTCAGGCCCAGGTAGCGGGCCAGGTAGGCATGCTCAAAATAGGTTTCGTTGTAGGGCCCTGGTGTGAGCAGCGCGATGTGCGCCGAAGCGCCTGCCGGGCTGCGAGCCTTGAGGCCATCGATCAAGGTGCGGTATGTTTGTGCCAGCCGCTGCACCGGGTATGCCTCAAAAGCCTGCGGGAACAAGCGCGAGATGATTTGCCGGTTTTCGAGCAGATAACCCAGACCTGATGGTGCTTGCGTGCGTTGCGAGAGTAGCCACCAGCAGCCGTCGGGTCCACGCGCCAGGTCAAATGCAGCCAAAGACAAATAGCGCTGGCCCACCGGGGCCACGCCATGCATGGCGGGCAAATAGGCGGGGTGGCCTTGCACCAGAGCTGCGGGCAACTGACCGCGCAGCACCAGCTCTTGCCGGCCGTAGGCGTCGGCCATGATGTGCTCGAGCAGTTGCATGCGCTGCATGACCCCTGCCTCGATTTGCTGCCACTCGGTATGACCGATCATGAGCGGGAACAAGTCGAGCGACCAGGGGCGCTGCGGCTGGTCCGCGGCGGCGTACACGTTGTAGGTCACCCCGTTGTCGCGCACCTGCCGCTGCAGGTGGGCCATGCGGGCATTGAGGTCTGCCTCGCTGGCCGTCGATGTCTTGTTCAGCGGATCGATGAAGCGCTGCCACGGGGCACTGATCGGGCGGGCTGTTTCGAGCGTTTTGTCTGGTTGGAGGGGTGTGACACCGCCCCGAAGTTCGTCCCAATGCCCGACCGGTGCCTGCTCATGCGCCATGGCCAGCCAGGCCATGGTTGGAGCTTTTGGGGCACCTGCTGGATGGGGCAATGCGTCATTCATCGAACCATTGTCGCCGATCAAGCTCGCCTCAAGTCCAGAGTGAATGGGAATTCACGGCTGGGATGCAAAGAGTCGTTGGGCTGCAGGGGTGACCGCTGCTTCAGCGTGCCGGGCGTGTGTCCCATCCGGAAAAAGCGGGCCAGGCGACGGCTTTCGGCCTCGTAGGCATTGACCGGAAAGGTGTCGTAGTTGCGTCCGCCGGGGTGGACCACGTGGTACTGACAACCGCCCAAAGAGCGTTGCATCCAGGTGTCCACCAGATCAATTGTCAAGGGCGCGTGCACGCCAATGCTCGGATGCAGCGACGAAGGCGGGTTCCAGGCCTTGAAGCGCACGCTGGCCACATGCTCACCCACCACACCTGTGGGCTGCAGGGGCAGGGGTATGCCATTGACCGTGACCGTGTGGCGCGAGGAGTTCATGCCACGCACCAGCACCTCGATACGCTCCAAAGACGAGTCCACATAACGGGCCGTGCCGCCAGCTGTACTTTCTTCGCCCATAACGTGCCAGGGCTCCAGCGCATTGCGCAGGGTGAGCTCCACGCCATCGACCTGGACCTGCCCGACCAGCGGAAAGCGGAACTCGAAATGCGGCGCAAACCAGCTGGGGTCAAAGTGAAAACCTGCGTCGCCCAGTTCGGTGAGCACATCGTCAAAGTCCTTGTGGATCCAGTGCGGCAGCATGAAGCGGTCATGCAGCTCTGTGCCCCAGCGGGTCACAGGTGCTGAATACGGCTCGTCCCAAAAGCGAGCCACCAGTGCCCGCAGCAACAGTTGTTGCACGATGCTCATGCGCGCGTTGGGCGGCATCTCGAAAGCGCGCAACTCCAATAGGCCCAGCCGCCCGGTGCTGCTGTCGGGTGAGTACATCTTGTCGATGCAAAACTCGCTGCGGTGGGTGTTGCCGGTCACGTCGATCAAGATGTTGCGCAGCGTGCGGTCCACCCACCACGGCGGCATATCGGCACCATATTTCTGGCGATTGCGTGTGATCTCGCGCAAAGCGATTTCCAGCTCAAAGACCTGATCATTACGCGCTTCATCCACGCGCGGGGCCTGGCTGGTCGGACCGATGAACATGCCGCTGAACAAATAGCTCAAAGACGGGTGGTTGTGCCAGTACAGAATCAGGCTGGCCAGCAATTCTGGGCGGCGCAAGAAGGGGCTGTCGGCAGGCGTGGCCCCGCCCATCACCATGTGGTTGCCGCCGCCCGTGCCAGTGTGGCGACCATCGGTCATGAATTTTTCGGCCGACAGGCGGGTCTCAAAAGCGGCTTGGTACAAAAACTCGGTGTTTTCGACCAGTTCTGTCCAGTGGTGTGCCGGGTGGATGTTGACCTCGATCACGCCGGGATCGGGCGTGACCTGCAACAACTTGAGACGTGGGTCGCGTGGTGGCGGGTAGCCTTCCAGGACGATCTTCATACCAACGCACTTGGCGGTAGCTTCAATGGCACTGATCAGGGCAAGATAGTCTTCCAGGCGAGATAGGGGTGGCATGAAGACATACAGCACACCGGATTTTTGCCCATTGGCGATGGCCTCGGCCTCGACCTGGGGGCCATGGGCACGGTTCGGGTCGCGCACTTCCACGCACAGGGCGGTGCGCACCACCGAGGGGTCTGATTTGAAGCGCTGGGCAGTTGGTGCCGCTGGCTCGGCAAAGTCTTTCGCACCACGGGTATCCGCATGGGCGTGCATGCCGGGAGAGTGGGTTTGCAGCCGCGTGGGCGAGGCTGGCAAAGAACCCCGGGGAGCAAAGGGGTCCTGCTCGATCTGATGCCAGCGGTCAGTGGGCGCGGCCCAGGGCAGCGAATCCAGCGGCAGACGCCAACCCATGGGTGAATCGCCAGGCATGAGGTACATGCGTTCTTCGCGCAGCAACCAGGGCCCGGTTTGCCATGCACACAGTGCTGGGTCGTCCGTCTCCACAGCTTGCAGGGGCAGCACATAGCCCACGGCCTGATCCAGGCCCAGGCTGAAGACGCGGCGCAGGCGGTTGCGCTCCATCTCATCATCCAGTCGGGCGTCAAAGGGGTCGACGTTCACGGGCAAGCGGCGTTCGCGCCAAAGGTAATACCAAGTGTCTTCGTAACCAGGCAGAACGGTGTCACCGGGCAGGTCCAGCTGCTGCGTCAGGGCTTGCATGAAGCGACAGGCATCGGCGCTGGTGTAGGCGCTGGGCTGTCGTTCGTCCGCAAACACATCGCGGTCTTGCCAGCAAGGTGTGCCGTCAGCACGCCAGTAAATACTCAGTGCCCAGCGTGGCAACTGCTCGCCCGGGTACCACTTGCCCTGCCCAAAATGCAAAAAACCGCCCTGGCCATATTGCTGGCGCAACTGATGCACCAGCGCGGTGGCCAGACCCCGTTTCGTCGGGCCCAAGGCGTCTGTGTTCCATTCAGCACCATCGCGGTCTTGCGTGGAAACAAAGGTTGGCTCGCCGCCCATGGTCAGGCGGACGTCTTGCTTCACCAGTTGTGCATCCACCTGCTCGCCCAACTTGAGCACCTCGGTCCATTGTTCTTCTTTGTAGGGCTTGGTCACGCGGGGCGATTCGTGGATGCGTGTGACCTTCATCTCGTGCTTGAATTCGACCTCGGCTTTGTCCATCAGCCCTTCAATGGGTGCTGCGCCCGAGGGCTGCGGCGTACAGGCCAGCGGGATATGTCCTTCTCCCGCCAGCAGCCCTGAGGTGGGGTCCAGCCCGATCCAGCCCGCGCCCGGCAGGTAAACCTCGCACCAGGCGTGTAGATCGGTAAAGTCGATCTCGGTACCGCTGGGGCCATCGAGCGATTTCACATCCGGGGCCAGCTGGATCAGATAACCCGAGACAAAACGGGCGGCGATGTTCATGTGGCGAAACAGCTGCACCAAGAGCCAGGCGGTGTCGCGGCAAGACCCGCTTTGGAGCGTCAACGTTTCTTCTGGCGTCTGCACGCCAGGCTCCATGCGGATGGTGTAACGAATGTCCTGGTGCAGGCGCTGGTTGACCTGGACGATGAAGTCGATGGTGCGTTGGCGTTTTGGGGTCAGGCCAGTCAGGTATTGCTGCAGCCGCGGTGTCTTGGGGTCCTGTACCAGGTAGGGCTGCAGCTCTTCTTTGACGAGTTCCGTGTACTGAAAGGGCACCTCTTCAGCCGAGGGTTCCAGAAAAAAGTCAAAGGGGTTGAACACCGCCATTTCGGTAACCACGTCCACAGTGACCTTGAAGGTGGTGGTTTTTTTCGGGAAAACCAGTCGCGCCTGGTAGTTGGCAAAAGCGTCTTGTTGCCAATTGATGAAATGCTCGTCCGGCTCAACCCGGAGGCTGTAGCTCAGGATGCGGCTTCGGCTGTGCGGGGCAGGGCGCAGACGGATGAGCTGAGGGCCAAGCTGCACGGGACGATCGTAGGTGTAGTGGGTAACGTGGTGCAGGGCAACTTGTATCGACATATCTCTGACTGCGCAACAGGGGCTGCACGCATGACAACTGCAGCTTGGGCAGTTACAACTAGCAAGACACGCGCCAGGCCTGCGTCCAGAACGCGCTGAAAGGCTCTCACCCAGGGCCTCACCGGGGCTGGATAAGTTGCTAGGCACGTGAGGTCAAGTGGACCCAGAGCCGCTGACGGTCATCACAGCCAAATCAGGGGGGCTGACATGAGGCAAAGCACAGCCGCAGGTGTGGAACGGGCTCCCCCTTGGGGCTTGGCGAGGCGGCCATGAGGTCCAAGGCCTGGGCACGTTTTTTGGCTTGGGGCCTGTTGTCTTGGTGCCTGGGTGTGGCGCTTCAGTTGCAACAAGTCGCTTTGTGGCCCGCGTCGGTTTATGCCACAGGCTTGACCTTGGCCTGTGCGGCAGCTTGGGCTTGTCGTGGTGTGCCCATGCCAGAGCGGCGGCACGTGCTTTCCTGGAGTCTCGTTGGGGCATGCATGGGTTTTGCCGTGACGGGCTTGCACGCCCATTCCCGCGCGATGGTCATGTCGGCATCCCTGGAGGGGCAGGACCTGGACGTGGTGGGCGTGGTGCAAGCGATGCCCCAGCGGCAGGATGTGGGGTGGCGCTTTCGCTTTCGCATTGAGCAAGCCTGGCGGGTGGACCCGTCAGGAGTCCTCCAGCAGGTGGATGTGTCCCGTGATTTGCCAACGCAGGTGTATTTGGGTTGGTACGGCCAGGACGGAACCCACGACAGCGGGTGGAGCCGTTCGGCTTTGCCCGAGCCTGTTCTGGCCGGGGAACGCTGGCGTTTGCGTGTGCGCCTGAAAGCGCCGCATGGCCACATGAACCCGCGCGGCTTTGATTACGAGCTGTGGCTGTGGGAGCAAGGCATAGGCGCCACAGGCTATGTGCGCACCCGCGCCAAAGACCCGCCACCTGTTCGTTTGGCCAGCACCTGGTTGCACCCGATCGAGGGTTGGCGACAAGTGGTGCGCGAGCGCTTGTTGGCCCAACTGACCGGGCCAGGCACCGATGCGGATGCCGCCAAACGCGCCGGGGTGTTGGCGGCTTTGGTGGTGGGGGACCAGGCCGCCATTGACCGCAGCGACTGGGATGTGTTCAGGGCCACAGGAGTGGCCCATCTGATGAGCATTTCGGGTTTGCATGTGACCATGTTTGCCTGGCTGGCTTCGGCCTGCGTGGGCTGGGTATGGCGGCGCTCGGCATTGTGGGGCTTTGCCGGCCCCCTGCATTGGCCTGCTGCGCATGTAGGGGCAGCTTGCGGTTTGCTGCTGGCCGGGTTTTACGCTTTGTTCAGTGGTTGGGGTTTACCGGCGCAGCGCACTTTGCTGATGCTGTTCGTGGTGGTGGTGCTCAGGGTGTCTGCACGGCATTGGCATGGGGCCTTGGTCTGGCTGACGGCTTGTGCCGTCGTCCTGGCCTGGGACCCTTGGGCCTTGATGCAGCCAGGTTTCTGGTTGAGTTTTGTGGCTGTCGGTGTGTTGATGGCGTCTGATACGCAACGCGCTTTGCGTGCGGAAGGTTTTCGCAAACAAGATGAACCGGATGCACCGACATGGCGCGATGGCGCACGGACACGGTCTAGGGCGCACCGTCTTGGTGCGTTTTCTGGTGCGGGCTGGGGTCGCACGGTGGGGTATCCGTTGTTGTCCTTGTTGCGGGAGCAGGCCACCGTCAGTGTGGCGCTGGCCCCCTTGACTTTGCTGTTTTTCGGGCAGGTGTCCCTGGTGGGCTTGTTGGCCAATCTGCTGGCCATTCCCTGGGTCACGCTGGTGATCACACCCTTGGCCATGTTGGGGGTGTTGGGCGGTGGGGCTTGGGAATTGGCCTCATGGGCTTTACAGCCTATGACGGCTGTGTTGGTCTGGATGTCTGCTTGGCCATTGGCCAGTGTCTCCATGGCCATGCCGCCCTGGAGTCTGGGCATGTTGGCATTGACCGGGGCGCTTGGCCTGGTGCTGCGCATTCCGCTGTCCTGGAAGTTGTTGTGTTTGCCTTTGCTGTGGCCGGTCTTGTTCTGGAGCCCTCCGCGTCCGGTTCATGGCCAGTTCGAATTGCTGGCCGCTGATGTGGGGCAGGGCAATGCGGTTTTGGTACGCACTGCCAAGCACAGCCTCTTGTACGACGCCGGACCGCGTTATTCGGCTGAAAGCGATGCCGGTCACCGTGTGCTGGTCCCCTTGCTGGCCCAAATGGGCGAGCGCCTGGATGTGCTGATGCTCAGCCACCGCGACAGCGACCACACGGGCGGGGCGGCTGCGGTGCTGGCCATGCAACAACAGGCCGCGCTGTGGTCTTCCCTCGAAGATGCACACCCATTGCATGTTTGGCGCCCGGATTGGACGCGTTGCCAGGCTGGGCAATCCTGGGTGTGGGATGGCGTGCAGTTTGAGGTGTTACACCCGCCAGCGCCAGATGTTCGGCCCCGGACACGCAAGCCCAATGAGGTCAGTTGCGTGTTGCGCATTGGCACGCCACAAGCGAGCGCTTTGTTGGCCGGCGATATCGAGGCTCCGCAGGAGTTGGATCTGGTTCAGGCCGGAATCGGCCCGGTGGATGTGCTG
>CANHUM010000011.1 GCA_947463845.1 Comamonadaceae bacterium | reverse complement strand
TGCCAGGCACCCCAATGCCACCGATCCGGATCGGGACCCAATTTAGACACAATACGCTTCAAGGTGCTGTCCATGGCCGCATTGACCAAGGGAGCGCAGCCAGCAGCGCCACACCAGAAAGGGTCATCGCGCAGCAAAATACCCTCAAGTGCGAGCCTGAAATGGCGTTTGCCATAAAGCCCCTGAAAACGATCGGCACCCAAACGCGGCACCAACACTGCGCGCGTCAATTCATCAGCCCACACGTTCAGAATCAAAGCTGCAGTGCTGTGTGTATGCATATGGCCATCGAAAGAGGCCAGTAAATTCATGGCTCGATCACCCAAGGCATGTGCAGGCTGCGCTTTCAAAGCGTTGGGTAGTAAGGCTTTGGCACCCAAAGACAAAACATCGTTTTGCACGATTTGCATGCTTTTCAGGCTGTGCCGTGGGGTCGCGGCCATCAGTTGTTCAATGCGATCAAAGCGCTCAGGAGTGGTCCAGTCAGCCCCCACAAAATGCGGATAAGCAGGCGGCAGGATGTTCTGGTTGGCGGTAGCGTGCCAACCCTTGGCAACGATTTGCGCCGTGTTCAGCGCCGGATTTTGGGCATACGGAATCCAGCCTTGCCAATCGTATTGCGCAAGCCAGCCGGGAGCCGGCGCAACGCCACGGATGTCGTTATTGGGCATACGCAAGGGCACCTTGCCAATGGCCCTGTAAGCCACCTCCCCTTGCGTGTCTGCCATCACGACGCTTTGCATCGGCGCATGGTGTCCGGCAAAGGCTTGTTCAAGCTGAGCCACAGTCTGCGCCCAGTTGGCTTGCATGCCAGCTTCGATGGTGTGGTTGTCGGGCGTGAGGGCAGACCAGCGCAAGCTGACGGCATAAGCTGCCGTGTTGACCAAGCCTTTGTACTGGGGCTGCACATCACTGATGATCGGACCGTGACGTGTGCTGCGCACGGGCAGAATCAGATCACCCTGCCCTTTGACACGAATGGTTTCGTTGCGGACATCAAACGATGCCCATCCCTCAGGCGTTCGGTACTGACCCGGACGTGCTGAATCCAGTTGTTCCAGATACAGGTCTTGTACATCGGGCCCAGTATTGGTGAATCCCCAGGCCACACCGCGAGTGCGGCCCAGCACCACAAAAGGCAAACCAGGCAAGGTTGCGCCCATGACATCCAGAGCGGGCATGGCTAGACCTTGCCAGACGGATGCGGGTGCATTCAGGCGTGCAAAGTACCAAATGGCAGGCGCGCTGAGGGCCAAATGCGGGTCATTGGCCAGCAAGGGTTTGCCGCTTTCTGTGCGGGTACCGGGTACCACCCAGTTGTTGCTGCCTTTGCCTTCCAAGATACCCATGTCGCGCACCCAATCTGAAGACCATTGGGCCAAGGCATGGCGATCAGCCGGTGAGCTGGAGGGGTGCTTGAGTGCCTCCTTCGCTCGGGTATCGTCGTGCGCATAGACACCCAGCTTGGCATAGAGTGCGGGAAAATCAACCGACGAGGCGGGCTTCTCACCGGGGTAAGGCGGCAGCAGTTGCCATAGCTGTTCGTTGTTCAGCACCTTGGATGCGCTCAAGCGTGCAAACTCCTGACCCCAATTGCCGCCCAAATCCAACGCCATCATGAGCGCCCAGCCCACGCTGTCCTCGGGACTCCATGCTAGACCCGACTTACCGCCAGGAAGTGTCCCCAAAATCTGGAATTCGGGAGAAGGCCGCACCGCACCCGTTCGCCATGCGGCTTGAATGCCTTCGCTGTAAGCAAGCAAAGCCGCTTGCGCCAAGGGCGAGAGATTTTTGAGTTGCTGACGTGCAATGTGGATGATGCCCAGCGTGCGCATCAACTTGTCAGTGTCCAATGTGGCCGTACCCAGGATCTCTGACAACTCGCCGTGCATGACGCGACGGTTGAACTCCAGTTGCCAGCCGCGCTCTTGTGCGTGCACAAAGCCCATGGCCCGCCAGGCATCTAAAGGAGAACCTGCCTGAATGTGCGTCACATCCGAAGCATCGCGCCCGACCCTGACGGGCTGTGAAAGGCCGGGCAGCTGCAGCGTGCCATGGAGTTGGGGCATGCTGCGCAACATCTGCACAGCCAACACGCCGCCAACCAGCAAAACGACGACCACAGCCAACACACTCAAACGTCCGAGCCATTTCATGAGTCGTTCCCTCAAAAGGATTGATCAGCGCTTCAAATATGACCCCAAACCATCAGCGCGTCACGCCCTTCTGTGACAAGGTCCACCCTGGCCCCCACAGGCAGCAGAACTTTGGTGTCGACATGGCCGAACGGTAGTCCCGTGAGCACAGGCGACTTGATCTGATGGCTCAGCCAGTCGACCACTGTGCTCAACTTGAAGCCCTTGTCGTGGGCAGGTACCAGTTTGTAATGGTTGAACTGCCCCATCAGCACGGCCTTTTGCTGGGATAGAACGCCCGCATGCAGGAGTTGAGTGAGCATCCGTTCGACGCGGTAAGGGTGCTCGCCCACATCTTCCAGAAAAAGCACCCCGCCCTTGATCTGAGGGAAATACGGCGTACCCAGCATGGAAGTCAGCACCGACAAGTTGCCGCCCCACAGCGTCGCGTCTTTGACCAAAACGCGGCGCACGGACTCTGACCTGGGGAGTTGCCAACCCGTGCCCTCACCTTGCTCCAGCAACAGATCGTCAAAGCAGGCCTGCATGATGTCATCGGGCGCTTGTTCCGGACCAAAGTCTTCCCCGAGGGCAGGCCCCTGCCAGCTGATGCGACCTGTCTTGGCGTACACGGCCTGATTGAAGGCCGTGAAATCGCTCAGGCCCACAAACTGCATGCCGCCATCAATGGCTTTGGCAATTTGTTTGTAGGGCAAAGCCGGCAGGATGCGCGTGAGGCCGTAGCCGCCGCGCGAAATCATGGCCACGTTGGCACCACTGGCCGCCGCACGGGATATGGCCGCAACACGTGTGGCGTCGTCACCTGCAAAGCGCATGTGGCTATCCAGGGCGGACTCGTCCACTTCCACCTCGTGACCTTGGGCTTTCAGGCGCCTCAGGCCACGACGGAAAGCGGCCTTGTCGCGCACCGCGCTGGAGGGAGAAAAAATGTAAATGTGAGCCATGCGTTGTGTTCGTATTCAGGGCTTGAAGTGTCGCACAGCCGCCTCGGCAATCACGCTGCCCTGCTCTTGCACAAAATGACCCGCATGGGGCAGCAACATCGGTTCGGGGCAACCCTTGATCTGGCCTTGCAAATGCCGCATCACCGTTTCACCCAGCACCGGGTCTTGCTGACCGATGGCCATGAATGTATGACCTTGCCAGTCATTGCGCCAAAAGTTCTGCGCTTGGCGTGAGATGGCCGCGCCTGGGGAATCGGCCAACTCCGGCACCATGGGCGGAAATGCTCTAAGGGCGGCTCGGTAGCCTTTGTCCGGAAACGGTGCGTTATAAGCCGCAGATTCGTTCGGCATCATGTCCGGGTTTCCGCGTTTGAACAACTTGCCCACATCGAACAGTGGTTGGGTTTGACACCAGGCACGCCAGTCCAGAAAACCTTGACTCAGCGCTTGCTCGCCTGTGGCCAATATAGTGTTCATGAGCAAAAGCCCTTTGTAACGCTCCGGCGCAGCCATGGGCAAAGTCAGTCCCAAAATCCCACCCCAGTCTTGCACCACCAACACAACGCGCTGCAAATGCAGGCGTTCAATCAATTCGAGCAAGGACTGGCGATGGATATCGAATGTGTGAAAACTGTCCTTCTTGGGTTTGTCGCTCTTGCCAAAGCCAATGAGGTCTGGTGCCACCACCCTGTGACCAGCCGACAGCCATACTGGGATCATCTTGCGGTACAGGTAACTCCAGGCTGGGTTACCGTGCAGGCACAACCAGGTCAAGGACGCATGTTTGGGGCCCTCGTCCAGATAGTGCATGCGCAGTCCGCTGATGCTGGGGAGGTCGTACACATAATGAGGCTGCCAGGGGTAATCGGG
The DNA here is from genome assembly GCA_947463845.1 of Comamonadaceae bacterium. Classification (GTDB taxonomy): domain Bacteria; phylum Pseudomonadota; class Gammaproteobacteria; order Burkholderiales; family Burkholderiaceae_C; genus Limnohabitans_A. Next base: position 10,108 of record CANHUM010000011.1, on the reverse strand, counting down.
CAAATCGGCAAACGACACATCGGGCGTGCGCAGTGCATCTTCGCGCACAGGCTCTGCATTCACGCGTCGGGGCTTGAAAAAATCCTTGAGCAGCTGGCCGCAATCATCGGCCAAAACGCCACCTGTGACCTGTGTCTGGTGGTTCAGCTGGGGCTGCCCAAACAGGTTGAGCACCGAGCCCGCCACGCCCGTGCGAGGGTCTGCCGCTCCAAACACCACACGGTCCAACCGGGCGTGCAGCATGGCACCGCTGCACATGGCGCAAGGCTCTAGCGTCACGTACAGGGAGCATCCGTCTAGACGGTAATTGCCCATGACATGGGACGCTTCGCGCAGGGCCAGCACCTCCGCATGGGCCGTGGGGTCGTGGCTGGCAATGGGGGCGTTTCGACCCGTGGCGATCACCTGGCCGTCTTTGACAACCACCGCGCCTACGGGCACCTCGCCCGCTGCAGCAGCCAGTCGGGCCTGTTCCAGCGCCAAGCCCATCCAGTGCTCGTCCGGAATACTTGTATTCATGGACTGACCAGACCCAAACGTTGCATCCACAGGGCCAGGGCTTGCTCCTGTTCACCGCCTTGCGCGTAAGCCGCGTGCATGGCAGCATGCGATTCGGGACGGTGTTGATTGATCTTGACCTTGGTCTTGAGGTCCAAAATGGTCAATTCAAATGCCACGATCCCCTTGAGCATCCCTTCGGTGTACGTATCAGGCAGACCGCGCCATTGCGCTGCATAGGCCGGTTCGTGATCCCCAATCAACTGCTTCAGCAACGCATCTTTGGCCTCCTCGCCATCAAGCATGCGGGCCTCAACGCGTGCATGAACCGCCAAGTACGTCCACGTCGGCACGCGCAGCAAATCAGGATATACGGCAGGCGACATGTAGGCCTGCGGCCCCATGAAGGTCACCAGCGCCTGAGGCCTGGCTTGCAGAAAACCGGCATGCGGGTTACCTCGGGCGCAATGACCCAGCAGTGTCTTGGGCTGGCCGCCCTCCTCGACCAATTTGATCGGCAGATGCGTGACGAAGGGGAAACCTTCCGAGTCCGTGGACACCAAACTGCCGAACGGGTGCTCGCGCATGATGCTTGCAGCGTGCTGGGGATGGTTGAATTGTGGTGGCAGGTACATGTAAAGACTGTACCAAAACAAAGGCACCCGAAGGTGCCTTGTTCTCACTCCCACTCGATGGTCGCAGGTGGTTTTGAGCTCACGTCGTAGGTGACTCTGTTGATTCCGCGCACCTCGTTGATGATGCGACCAGACACTTTTTTGAGCAAGGCATAGGGAAGCTCCGCCCAGTCTGCAGTCATGAAGTCGCTGGTTTGCACGGCACGCAAGGCCACCACATAGTCGTAGGTGCGTCCATCGCCCATCACGCCTACGCTCTTCACAGGCAGGAATACGGTAAACGCCTGACTGGTCAATTCGTACCAAGTCTTGCCAGATTCATCGGTGAAATTGCGCAGCTCTTCGATGAAGATCGCGTCCGCACGGCGCAACAAGTCGGCGTATTCCTTTTTGACTTCACCCAAAATTCGCACGCCCAGGCCTGGGCCGGGAAAGGGGTGGCGGTAAACCATCTCACGCGGCAGACCCAGGGCCACACCGAGCTCACGCACTTCGTCTTTGAACAGTTCGCGCAGCGGCTCCAGCAGTTTCAGGCCCAGCTGTTCGGGCAAGCCGCCCACGTTGTGGTGGCTCTTGATGGTGACGGCTTTCTTGCTCTTGGCACCACCCGACTCGATCACGTCGGGGTAAATCGTGCCTTGCGCTAAAAACGTCGCACCTTTGTGGCCACCGTCGCCGGCCTTGAGCTTGGCCGCTTGTTCCTTGAACACGTCCACAAACAAACCGCCAATGATCTTGCGCTTGGCCTCAGGTTCGCTCACGCCGGCCAGCTTGCCCAAGAACAAATCGCTGGCATCGACACGAATCACTCTCGCGTGCAGCTTGCCCACGAACATCTCCATGACCATATCGCCTTCATTCAGGCGCAGCAGGCCGTGGTCCACAAACACACAAGTCAACTTGTCGCCGATCGCGCGGTGAATCAGCGCTGCAGCGACTGAGGAATCGACGCCGCCTGACAAACCCAAAATGACCTCTTCGTCACCGACCTGCTCGCGAATCTTCGCTACAGCTTCTTCGATGTAGTCGCCCATGATCCAGTCGGGACGAGCCTTGCAAATGTCCAGCACAAAGCGGTTAAGCAGCGCCTGACCTTGCACGGTGTGCGTCACTTCAGGGTGAAACTGAACGGCGTAAAAGCGACGAGCCTCGTCGGCCATGCCCGCAATCGGGCAAGCGGGCGTCGAAGCCATGACTTTGAAGCCTGCGGGCAACTGGGTGACCTTGTCGCCGTGGCTCATCCAAACCTTCAGCATGCCGTGGCCTTCGGCCGTGGCGAAGTCTTCAATGCCTTTGAGCAATTCGGTGTGGCCGTGTGCCCGGACTTCGGCGTAACCAAATTCACGGGTATGGCCAGCCTCAACCTTGCCGCCCAGTTGCTCGGCCATGGTTTGCATGCCATAGCAAATGCCCAGAACGGGCACACCCAGCTCGAACACGGCGTCTGGGGCGCGGTCATCCACCTCGTACACACTGGCGTGGCTGCCCGACAAAATGATGCCTTTGAGGTTGCCATCTTTGGCGTACTCACGCACCCAGTCGCTGCTCACGTCACAAGGGTGGACCTCGCAAAAGACATGCGCTTCGCGCACGCGCCGGGCGATCAGCTGGGTGACTTGTGAGCCGAAGTCGAGGATCAGGATTTTGGAATGCTGCATGGCAGACGTCGTTCTTGAAGAAGTGAAAAGGCGTCTGGGGTGCAGACGCCTTGAAGATCGTGACCAGATTTTAGTCGGCGCGGTAGTTCGGCGCTTCCTTGGTGATCTGGACGTCGTGCACATGGCTTTCGCGGATGCCCGCCGCCGTGATCTCGACAAATTGGGCTTCCTTGTGCATGGCTTCAATCGTGGCACAGCCGCAATAACCCATGCTGGCACGCAAACCTCCCGCCATTTGGTAGATGATGGACACGACCGAGCCTTTGTAGGGGACACGGCCCTCGATGCCTTCAGGAACGAGTTTGTCAGCGTTGGGGTTGCCCGTGCTCGACTCCTGAAAATAGCGGTCCGCACTGCCCTGCTGCATGGCGCCAATAGAGCCCATGCCGCGATAGCTCTTGTAGCTGCGCCCCTGGAAGAGGATCACCTCACCGGGCGCTTCTTCCGTTCCGGCGAACATGCCGCCCATCATCACGGTGCCTGCGCCGGCGGCAATGGCTTTGGCAATGTCGCCGCTGTAGCGGATGCCCCCGTCCGCAATCAAAGGAACGCCCGTGCCTTGGAGGGCGGTGGCCACGCTGTCCACCGCCATGATTTGCGGAACTCCGACACCCGCCACGATGCGGGTGGTGCAAATCGATCCAGGACCGATGCCGACTTTGACGCCATCAGCGCCCGCTTCGACCAACGCCAAAGCGGCGGCTCCCGTGGCGATGTTGCCCCCTATGACTTCGATGTTCGGGTAGTTCTTTTTGACCCAACGCACGCGGTCAAGTACGCCCTTGCTGTGGCCGTGCGCTGTATCCACCACAATGGCATCGACACCTGCGCGGGACAGCGCTTCGACGCGTTCTTCGGTGCCCTCGCCCACGCCCACAGCCGCACCGACACGGAGTTTGCCAGCAGCGTCGCGTGCGGCATTGGGGAAGTTGAGTTGTTTGGTGATGTCCTTGACCGTGATCAGTCCCTTGAGTTCAAAGGCGTCGTTAACCACCAGCAGTCGTTCCAGCTTGTGTTTGTTGAGCAACGCCTTGGCCTGCTCCGGCGTGGTCCCTTCGGGGACGGTCACCAGACGCTCACGGGGCGTCATGATGTCGCTGACCTTCTGGTCATAGCGGGTTTCAAAGCGTAAATCGCGACCCGTGACAATGCCGACCACCTTGCCGCCATGGCAGACGGGGAAACCCGACACACCCAACTCTTCGCTCAAGGCCATGACTTGCCGTACCGAGGTGTCTGGGGTGATGACCACCGGGTCGCGCAGGACGCCCGATTCATAGCGCTTGACCTTGGCCACCTGTGCGGCTTGCTCTTGCGCAGTGAGGTTTTTGTGCACGATGCCGATCCCGCCTTCTTGCGCGATGGCAATGGCCAAACGCGCCTCGGTCACGGTGTCCATGGCTGCAGACACAAGGGGAAGGTTCAGGCGGATGTTTCGTGTGAATTGCGTCGCCAGCGACGTGTCCTTGGGCAGGACTTGGGAGTAAGCGGGGACGAGGAGAACGTCGTCAAAAGTCAGGGCTTTACCGAGCAGGCGCATGAGCTACAACTCCAAAAAAAGGATTGTACCTGCGCAAAGCAAGGGATTTCCCTGATCCAGCCTCAAAAATCAGGGCCAGACATGGGGCGCAGAGGTCTCAGGCATTTTGATAATGCATCACTTTGAGTGACTTTTCAGGGTCGATGTCGGCAAATGCTATCGGATTGAACAATCTTTCCACAAAGCGCAGCTTGGGCGCGACTTCGGCCACCTGCGCGTGCAAAAAAGCCGTGTCCAACTCGGGCGCGTTCAGACACAGCAGCACGTGACCTTGAGGCTCCAGCAACTCGGGCAGGCGCCGGATCAGCTTGATGTAATCCTTGCTGGCGATGAAACTGCCCTTTTGGTAGCTGGGTGGGTCGATGACGATCACGCCATAGGGTCCCATTTTGCTGATCTTGCCCCAGGTTTTGAAGATGTCATGCCCCAGAAATCGGGCCTTGGCCGGCAAGTCGTTCAAGCGATGGTTCTGCTGGCCCATGGCCAATGCGCCCTGGCTCATGTCCAGATTGACCACTTGCGCCGCCCCGCCCTGCAAAGCCACCACTGAAAATGCGCAGGTGTAGGCAAACAGGTTGAGGATGTTCTCGTGTTGGGCGTGGCGTTTGAGCCATTCACGCCCGTTGGCCATGTCCAAAAACAAACCATGGTTTTGCCCGCGCATCACATGCACCAAATACTTGGCGCCCTGCTCGGTCACCACATGCGGCTCAGGCACGCAGCCGGCCATGAGGCGGGTTTGTGCTTCGCCTTGTGCGCGGCACTGAAACACCCAGTTCAGCGGCTCACCGCAGGCCAGGCTTTCCCAGCGCTGCGCCAAGGCCTGGTGGCACAGGTCAAGCTCGTCCTGCGTGACAGGCTTGAAGCTGGTGAGGACCCACACGGGTGCAAACCAGTCCAGCGTCCAATGCTCACAGCCGGGGTACAGGCCGCCACGGCCATGGAATACCCGGTGCGCGTCGGCGGTGTTTTCCATCTGGGCGATGGCATTCAAGAGGGCCTGCATTGTGTTCGGCTCAATAACCGGCTGCAGAGCCGCTTTTGCGGTTGGCAAAGAGACCCGTGCGGCCTTTGCCTTGGCGTTTGAAGCGTTGTCGGCGTGCGATCTTGGGGTCTACCTTGAGCGGGCGGTACAACTCAATGCGGTCGTCAGCCTTGACCACATCCGTCCAGGACACTTTTTTACCCCAGATACCGGGCTGTTGAAACTGCAACGATGACAAGGACGCATTGTCGATGGAAATTTGGCTTTGCAAGCACTGCACGACGCCTTGTTCCAGCACAAAAGCCACCGTGCTGCCTGCAGGCACCTGCAGGCGAATCTCATGCACATGGCGGGGCGCCAAGCTCCAGCAAAGTGTGACCCAAATTGACCCATCAGCCATAAACTGTTTCGGCACGTTTGACAAAGGCATCAACCAAGCTGGCTGCAATTTTGTCAAAAACCGGACCCACCAAGGCTGCCAGAGTTTTGTTCGAAAAGCCGTACTGCAAATCCAGCTCGACTTTGCAGGCGCGTTGCGTACCGTCGCCCACGGGCAAGAAGCGCCACGTCCCGCTCAAGTTGGAGAATGGACCTTTGACCAGGCTCATGCCGACTGATCGGCCTTCATCGTGGGTGTTGCGTGTGGTGAAGGTTTGCTGGATGCCGCCCAAGCTGATGCCAACCTCGGCCACCATGCCTTGGGCGTCGGTTTCGAGCACGCTGGCACGGTCACACCAAGGCAAAAACTCGGGGTAACGCCCCACGTCGGTCACGAGGCGAAACATTTCTTCGGGCGAGTACCAGATCAGAACGGACTTGTGAATATTCTTCATACAATGTTCGAATTGTAGTTTTCTGCCGAGCCTGCTGGCGCATTGCGGCGCTGCAAACCCTTGCGAACGGCCGTGCCGTCCATATTTTCTCCACATGGCCACCACCAAAAAGTCTCCTGCTGCCCCCACGTTCGCCAAAATTGCCGAGAACAAAAAAGCTTCGTTCGATTATTTTTTTGAAGAACGCTACGAGGCTGGCATGGTGCTGGAAGGCTGGGAAGTCAAGGCCATCCGAGAAGGCAAGGTGCAGCTGACCGATGGCTATGTCGTGATCCGCAATGGCGAGTTGTTCATCATTGGTTGCCTGATCAACCCGCTCAAAACCGCGTCCACCCACATCAACCCCGAAGCTGCTCGCACACGTAAGTTGTTGCTGAACAAGGACGAGATCAAGCGACTGATCGGCAAGATCGAGCAAAAGGGCTACACCTTGGTGCCGATCAATTTGCACTGGAAAGCGGGCAAGGTGAAATGCGACATTGCGCTGGCCAAGGGCAAGGCCGAGCACGACAAACGCGACACCATCAAAGACCGCGAGGGCAAACGCGAAGTCGAACGTGCCATGAAGAGCCGTCACCGCGACCGCTGAGCCCCCACATTCTGCGGTTCAGATCAAATCACGCAACGGATGGTGGTTGGAGGGCCAAGGGCTCACAAAGAACCTTGCGGCTTCAGACCGATCCACATCTTCCACCCGGGCCGGTTTCCATTTTGGACTGTGGTCCTTGTCAACCGCCAAGGCACGAATACCTTCTACCGTCTCACTGTCTGCTACCGGGCGCAGGTGGAAGCAGTGGTGGACCATATCGCGCTCCATGCGCAGGTCATCGGCCAAGCTCATTTGGCGGGCGCGGTGAATTTGTTCCAGCACCACATGCAACATCAATGGCGAGCGGTGACGCAAGGTGTGGGCTGTTTTTTGGCTCCATTCGTCGTTCGAACTCTCCAGCTTAGACAAGATTTCTACAACATTGGGCAGACCAAAGACTTCGTCAATTTGCGGCTGAGGCAAGAGCTTTTCAGGAGTCAGTGCACCTGCTTGGGCCAGCACCCAGCGCTCCACAGACTCAGCATTCTCAAAAGGGCTGCTGATCAAGGTTTGCCAGATGCCATCGAGCAGACCGCTGGGCAGCGCAATGTCAGCCAACTTGGCAGCCACCGCTTGGGCGCCACTCAACAGCTGGCCCGTCAAGGCCAAGTACTCGCCCAAGCGCCCGGGGCAACGGCTCAGGAAATAACCGCCGCCTACATCCGGGAACAAGCCGATGTGGGTTTCAGGCATCGCCATTTTGGTGCGCTCGGTCACAACACGTACGCTGGCACCCTGACTGATGCCCATGCCGCCGCCCATGACGATACCGTCCATGAAGGCAATGTAGGGCTTGTTGTAGGTGTGAATCAGATGGTTGAGTCGGTATTCTTCGGTGAAGAAGTCACCCAAGGACGCATCCCCCGCATGCGCAGCTTGATGAAAAAAGCGGATATCACCGCCTGCACAAAAGGCACCAAAGGGCCCTTCCTTACCCATGCCGCGCACCGCAACGGCCAGAACTTGCGGATTGTCGTGCCAATCGAGCAAGGCTCGGGTCAGGGCCCGGACCATGTCGAGCGACAAGGCGTTGAGTGCCTTGGGGCGGTTGAGGGTGATGCAGCCGATGCGGCCTTCGATCTGTGCGATGACATCAGACATTGTTTTGTTTCCAGCCTAACCATTGGTTCATGAGCAAAGCCCCCAAGACCAGGGACCCGCCCAACAATACGCTCATTTGCGGTGCTTCGTTGGCACCCCACCAGGCCAAAGCGATGCCAAATACAATTTCCAGAAGACACAGCAAAGACGCTTCAGGGGCTTTGAGCACTCGGACACAAATGACCGACAAGACACAAGGAATGGCCAACTGGAACAAACCGAGCAAGGCCAGCAAACCTACGTCATGAGCCGATGCCTGAAAAGGCATGGCCAAAGGAAAAGTGATCAAAGTCGAGAAAATGGCACCCAGCAAAACAGAGGGCACCAGATCCAGGCTCTGGCCATCGCTTTGACTCTTTTGGGCCAAAGTCCACTGCACGGCACCCGCCATAGGGACACACAAGGCCACCAGGGAGCCCATCAGAAAGTTGGGGTCACCCAAGCTCAATTGGGTGCCGTACATCCAGCCAATACCAATCCCGGCCAATACGATGGCCACCCAGGTGCGTAAAGGCAATTGATGGCGCAAAAACACGCGCGTGAACAAGGCCGTGAACAAGGGCCCAACAGCCATGGTGATCAACACATTGGCCACCGCCGTGAGTGTTAACGCCACCATGAAAGCGGTGAACATCACGCTCCAGCACAGGCCAGAAAGCCAAAAGTAGCGGTTGCGCCAAGGCAAGCGAGACCACACGCCCTTGCCCTGCCACAAAGGCAGAATGATCAAGAGAGACACGACGGTGAAAAAGCTGCGCCAGAAGGTGACTTCAAAGCTGCGGGCTTCTTCCAAGTGCCGCGTGACCACCCCAGCCATGGACCACAGCGCTGTGCAGCCCACCATGGTCCAAACGGCCAAGCCATGCGTCATGCGCATCGTGGTTCAGCCGATCACTTATTGCGCTTGCGGTCGCTTTCCTTGAGGAAACGCTTGCGCAAACGCACGCTCTTGGGCGTGATTTCGACCAACTCATCGTCTTCGATGAACTCAACGCCATATTCCAATGTCAGATCAATCGGAGGCGTGATCTTGATCGCGTCTTCTTTGCCGGACACACGGAAGTTGGTCAGCTGCTTGGTGCGTGTGGCGTTGACCACCAGGTCATTGTCACGGCTATGGATGCCCACAATCATGCCTTCGTAAACAGGATCGTTGGCTTTGACGAACATACGGCCACGGTCGTCCAGCTTGCCCAGGGCGTAGGTGAAGATTTCACCATCGTCCATGGAAATCAGCACGCCGTTCTTGCGACCACCGATATCACCCTTGTGCGGTTCGTAGCCATCAAAGATGTTGGAAATCAGGCCGGAACCACGGGTCAAGTTCAGAAATTCGTTGGAAAAACCAATCAAGCCACGGGCCGGGATGCGGTATTCCAGACGGACACGACCACGGCCATCGGGCTCCATGTTCACCAGCTCGCCCTTGCGTTCACCCAAAGCCTGCATGACGCCGCCCTGGTGAGTTTCTTCAATGTCGGCGGTGACCAACTCGATGGGTTCGTGGCGTTCACCGTTCACATCACGGAACAGCACGCGCGGCTTGGATACAGCCAGCTCATAGCCTTCACGGCGCATATTTTCCAGCAGGATGGTCAGGTGCAGTTCACCACGACCAGCCACTTCAAAGATGCCATCCTCGTCGGTTTCCTTCACGCGCAGGGCTACGTTGTGTTGCAACTCTTTTTGCAGGCGATCCCAGATCTGGCGGCTGGTCACGTACTTGCCCTCACGACCTGCCAAAGGCGAAGTGTTGACGCAGAAATTCATGGTCAGTGTGGGCTCGTCCACCTTCAGCATGGGCAGCGGAGTGGGCTTGAGCGGATCGGTCACCGTCACGCCGATGTTCAGATCTGCGATGCCATTGATCAAGACGATGTCGCCAGGACCGGCTTCTGTCACTTGCACGCGGTCAAGACCCTGGAAGGTCAACACCTGGTTGACGCGACCCTTGATGGTTGAGCCTTCCGGCCCTTCCACGACCACCACATCCATATTGGGCTTGATGGTGCCCTGGCTGATGCGACCCACGCCAATACGACCCACAAAGGTCGAGAAGTCGAGCGCAGAAATTTGCAATTGCAAAGGCGCAGCCGGGTCACCCGCGTTGGGCTTGACGTGCTTGAGCACGGTATTGAACAAGGCCGACATGTCTGGGCCCCACTGCTCACCAGGAGCGCCCTCTTCGAGCGATGTCCAGCCGTTGATACCGGAGGCGTACACGACGGGGAAGTCCAGCTGTTCGTCGTTCGCGCCAAGTTTGTCAAAC
>CANHUM010000010.1 GCA_947463845.1 Comamonadaceae bacterium | reverse complement strand
GGTCAATACGCGGTGGGTCTGGCCAGAGAGCAGTTTCAGGATACGCACGGCATCGGCCTCATCCGCCGGTTTGCCCAATATGTCTCGACCAAGGCAAACCGTCGTATCCGCGCACAGCACCGGCGCTGCAGGCACGCCCTGACGCTGAAGACGCTGCACTGCAGCATCGAGCTTAAGACCGGTGACACGCGCCACATACCGTGCAGGCGCCTCTGCGCCGCGCACCTCTTCTAAAGACTCGGCATCCTCATCGGACCCCGCCAAAAGCAAGCGATGGGCGATGCCAATTTGGCCGAGCAGCTGGCTGCGTCGAGGGCTTTGGGAAGCGAGGTAAATGAAGTCACTCATTCGCGATGGTAAGGATGGTTGGCGTTGATGGACCAGGCGCGGTAGAGCTGTTCGATCAGCAGCACGCGGGCCATGGCGTGGGGCAAGGTCAGGTCGGACAAGCGGATGCGCTCATGCGCGGCTTGCCGGAACTCCGGCTCCAGACCATCAGGGCCACCAATGACCAAAGCCACATCGTCACCGCTGAGCTGCCAGCTGGTCAGGCGCGTGGCCAGGGCCTGCGTGGTCAGGTGGGTGCCCCGCTCGTCGAGCACCACGATGCGGGTGCCACGCGCAATGGCCGCTTCGATACGCTGACGCTCTGCCGCGTAAAGGTTGGGCAGTGTTTTGGAGCCACGGGGCTCGGTTTTCACAGCCTTGAGCTCGACCTTGAGCTCAGGTGGAAAACGTTTGGCGTAGTCGTCCCAAGCCGTCTGGGCCCAATCGGGAACGCGCAGGCCGACTGCAACGACCAGCAGCTTCATGCAGGATCAATCGGCTTTGCGGCGGGAGGCCGCTTGCACGGTCTTGCGCGCAGGGGCCTTTTTGGCCGCTGACTTGGCCGTGGGCTTGCCCACCGTCTTCACCGTAGGCTTGCTGGTGGGGCTGCTGGCTTTCGGGGCCGATTTGGCTGGCGACTTGGCCGCTGGTTTGGCAGATTTGGCCGGCGCTTTCAACGCGGGCTTGGCCTTGGCGACAGGTTTGGCGACAGCCTTCTTGGCAGCGGGTGTTTTGGGGACCGGGGATTTGGCTGGTGCTTTGCCCTTGACTTTTTTCGCCGCTGAATTCTGGATGTGCCCCTTGCCTTCAGAAGTCGCCGCGGGCTTGGGCGCACCCAACTTCAGACGAACAGGCGTATCGCCCCAAATTTCTTCCAGGTTGTAATAGCTGCGAATGGTCGGTTGCATGATGTGCACGACGGCGGGACCGCAATCCACAATGATCCATTCACCGTTGTCTTCACCCTCGATACGGGGTTTGACAAAGCCCGCGTTGCGCACTTTATCGCGGACACTGGCGGCCAACGCCTTGGTCTGGCGATTGGATGTGCCGGAGGCAATGATGACCCGCTCAAACAGCGAGGACAGGTGTTCGGTGTCAAACACCTGGATTTCTTGAGCCTTGACGTCCTCCAGAGCGTCCACGACGGCCCTCTGGAGTTTCTGGATGTCTTTTTTGGCGGCGTTATCGGTCATCAATGGGGCCTGTATAGGTGGTGTTCGTGAATATAGCGCTCAACAGCGGGAGGCACCAGACCGGTCAGGGTTTGGTCTGAGGCTGCCATCACCCTGATGTCCGTAGCACTGTGAGGCATCAGCGGCATGACCAGCGTATGAATCCGCGCCTGCAGCGTGTCAGGCAGTGTGGCACTTGCTTGTGCAGAGTCAGGTGCTTCGTGCCACGCACGCACGGCCTGATCGCGATCTGCGACGCAAATTATAGCGAGCCGCACAATTTCACCGATCTCATGCCAGCGGGGCAAAGATCGGCGCTGGTCATCTCCAATGAGCAAATACAGCTGAGCCTGCGGGTATTGGCGCAGCAGTTCTTGCAGCGTGTCCACCGTGTAACTGGGGCCGGCGCGAAGAACTTCACGCTCATCAACGACCACTTTCGGCAAATGCGCAAAGGCCAGGCGCGTCATGGCCAGACGGTGGGAAGCCTCCGAGAGCTGTCGCGGTTTGTGCCAAGCCTGCCCAGTGGGTAAAACCTGAACTTGGTCCAACTGAAGCTGGTCTATGGCCGCTTCGACCAGGGCCACATGAGCCCAATGCGGCGGGTCAAAGGCACCGCCGAAAACGCCCAGGCGCTGCACAGCGGCTTGGGCGTTGTGCATCACAGGCTGCAGGTTCAAACCCAATCCTTGGGCACCAGAAAGTGGCTGAGCAAGCGGGCCTCGGGGGAGCCGACCTCGTCTTGACGTTGGTAAGACCACCGCACCTCAGGCGGCATGGACAACAGGATGGACTCGGTGCGGCCACCGGACTGCAGGCCAAAATGCGTGCCCCTATCCCAGACCAGGTTGAACTCGACATAACGACCTCGGCGGTAGAGCTGGAAGTCTCGCTCGCGCTCGCCATAAGGCGTGTCCTTGCGACGCAACACGATGGGCATGTAAGCCTTCAGAAGTGAATCTCCAACGCTTTGCAGCATGGCAAAGCTCTGGTCCATGCCCAGTTCGGAAAAGTCGTCAAAGAAAATGCCACCCACACCGCGCTGCTCATGCCGGTGTTTGTTGCAAAAATAGTCGTCGCACCAGGTTTTGAAACGCGGGTGCAAGGCATCCCCAAAGGGGCTCAAGGCGTCTTTGCAGGTCTGGTGAAAATGCACCGCGTCTTCGTCAAATCCGTAATAGGGCGTCAGGTCCATACCGCCACCAAACCAGGCCACGGGTGCTCTGCCCTCGGGCTTGGCCGCGATCATGCGGACATTCATGTGCACCGTGGGCACATAGGGATTGCGCGGGTGAAACACCAAGGAAACGCCCATGGCCTCAAAGGCCGAGCCAGCCAAGTCGGGACGGTGCTGGGTGGCAGATGGCGGCAACTGCGGCCCAGTCACATGCGAAAACCCGCAACCGGCGCGCTCAAAAATGGGCCCACCTTCCAGAATCTGGGTGATGCCATTGCCCTGGAGTTTTTCGTTCGGGTCTTTCTGCCAGGCGTCGGTCAGAAACGGCGTGCCATCCAAGTCGGTCAAAGCTCCGGTGATGCGGGACTGCAAGCCCACCAGGTAGTTTTTGACAGTGCCGAGTTCAAAGCTGGTGCTCATGGTGGGTAGGAAGGTTGAAAAAATCAGGAAATGGTCTTGGTGTCTGAAGACCGAGATGGCGTCGTCTGGCTGGGACTCCAGGGAAGAATGGGACCCATCTGATGCACATGGAAACCCTGCACGCCTTCGAAGACACGAGCCATGTGGGCGTAATCTTGCTCGGTTTGCCCGGTCAGATCGTAAAAATCTACCACACTGAAACGGCGCTGCCCCCAGTCAAGTTTGACGAGCGCCAGGGGCACTTGCGCACCCAAGGCCAACTGGTAAAAGCCGCTGCGCCAGCCCGGGGTGAGACTGCGTGTGCCCTCCGGGGCCAGGCCCAACCAGAGCAATTGGTCGTTTTGCTTGTGCTGCTCGAACACATGCACCATCTGCCCGACCACGCCGCGAGATGAGCTGCGGTCAATCGGGATGCCACCTACCCAGCGCATCCAGGCACCGATCACCGGAAATTTGAACAAGGAGTCCTTACCCCAAAAGTGAGCAGGAATACCCAAGGCCCATTTGGCCAGCATGCCGATGGGGAAGTCCCAGTTGCTGGTATGCGGGTAAACAATCGCCACGCCTTGGCGAGCGGGAAAGCCCTCAAAGTCAACGCGCCAGCCCAGCATTCTCAAAATCCATCGGGCCAAGCGGGAGCCTTTGAAGGTCACAGGCTGGCGATTCAAGGTGCTCATGGAAAATCCGGTGATTCAGTTTTTGATGGCGCGGTAACCAATGTCATGGCGCATTTGCATGCCATCAAAGGCAATCGGACTGGCGGTTTGATAGGCTTTTTGCTGTGCCTGCTTGACAGAATCAGCCAGCGCTGTAACGCACAAAACACGCCCACCCGAAGTCAGGATTTGCCCCTGTTTCTCGGCCGTACCGGCATGGAACACCATCGCATCGCTCTGATCGTCGGGCAGTCCGGTGATGGCATCGCCTTTGTGCGGACTCAAAGGGTAGCCGGCCGCAGCCATGACCACACCAAGGGCCACGCGGCGATCCCACTCCATGTCCAACTGGTCCAGGCCTTCAGAGGTTGCGGCCAACAGCACGTCCAGCAAGTCCGACTTCAGGCGCATCAGAATCGGCTGGGTCTCAGGATCACCCATGCGGCAGTTGAATTCCAGCGTCTTGATACGGCCTTGCGGATCAATCATCAGGCCCGCATACAAAAATCCGGTGTAGTTGATGCCGTCTTTGTCCATGCCCCGGATGGTGGGCAAGATGACCTCGCGCATGGCGCGGGCGTGCACTTCGGCCGTGACCACAGGCGCCGGTGAATAAGCACCCATGCCACCCGTGTTGGGGCCCTCATCGTTGTCCAACAAGCGTTTGTGGTCCTGACTCGTGGCCAGTGCCGCCACGTTTTTGCCATCGCACAGCACCATGAAACTGGCTTCTTCGCCCTGTAAAAACTCTTCGATCACCACCCGAGCGCCGCCCGCGTTGTGCGCCACACCCAGGGTGTTGTCCAGCAACATGAAGTCGATCGCCTCGTGGGCTTCGGCCAGTGTCATGGCCACCACCACGCCTTTACCTGCTGCCAGGCCGTCGGCCTTGACCACGATCGGTGCGCCTTGGCGGTCCACATAGGCATGTGCCTGCGCGGCATCGGTGAAGGTTTCAAATTCGGCCGTTGGTATGCCATGACGCTGCATGAAGGCCTTGGAAAATGCCTTGGAGCTTTCAAGCTGAGCAGCCGCCTGGGTGGGCCCAAAAATGCGCAAGCCATGCGTCCTGAAATCGTCCACGATGCCGGCAGCCAAGGGGGCTTCGGGCCCCACCAGGGTCAGGCCGATCCCGTTGTCGATGGCCCACTGGCGCAACAAAGTCAAATCGGTGATCGGCACATTCACGAGGTTTTTGTCTTTGGCCGTACCGCCGTTGCCCGGAGCCACATAGACCTGCTGCACCTTGGGCGACTGGGCCAGTTTCCACGCCATGGCGTGCTCTCGGCCACCACTGCCGACTACCAATACTTTCATCCAGCTTCCTTAATCTTCGAATTCGGCGTTGTGGAAAACGTTTTGCACATCATCCAAGTCTTCCAATATATCCAATAATTTTTGCATTTTGGCCGCCTCGTCGCCGGACAAAGACACAGAATTTTCGGCACGCCACGTGACTTCGGCCACTTCAGCCACCAGTCCTGCGGCCTCCAGTGTGTTTTTCACGGCTTCAAAATCAGCGGGGGTGGTCAAAACCTCGATGGCACCCTCTTCGTCGGTGAGCACATCTTCGGCACCGGCATCCAGCGCCACCTCCATGACCCGATCCTCCGATGTGCCGGGGGCAAAAATCAGTTGGCCGCAGTGCTTGAACTGAAAGGACACCGAGCCCTCTGTACCCAAATTGCCACCGTGCTTGCTCAGCGCATGGCGCATTTCAGCCACCGTGCGCACCCGGTTGTCGGTCATGGTGTCCACAATGATGGCAGCGCCCCCAATACCGTAACCTTCATAACGGATTTCCTCGTAGCTGACACCTTCCAGGTTGCCCGTGGCTTTGTCCACATTGCGCTTGATGGTGTCGGCAGGCATGTTTGCAGCCTTGGCCTTCTCGATGGCCAGACGCAGACGAGGATTGGCGCTGGGATCACCGCCACCTGTGCGAGCGGCGACCATGATTTCCCGAACCACCCGGGTCCAGATCCGTTGGCGCTTTTCATCTTGTCGCCCTTTACGGTGCTGAATATTCGCCCATTTACTGTGGCCAGCCATCGGGAATTCCTTGAATGTTGTTTGAATCTGATGACTCAATTTTACTTTTCACCAGGGCAATGACTTTTCATGGCACAAATTCATGCAAACGCCACCCATACCAAGGCAAAAAAATGTTGTCCAATGAAAAAGGCCCCGAGGGGCCTTTTGGCATCAGAGACATGATGGTCATCAACCCGCTGTCGCCTCTTCAGGTTCAGCCGGCTCCGAACGAGAGGGACGGGTGTCTTTTCTCGGAGTGGGTGTGATATCGAGCAGCACCTCGTCTTTGCCATCGATGTCAACCGTCAGGCGGCCACCATCGGTCAGACGACCAAACAGCAACTCGTCGGCCAGCGCCTTGCGGATGGTGTCCTGGATCAGGCGCTGCATAGGACGCGCGCCCATGAGCGGATCAAACCCCTTCTTGCCCAGGAACTTGCGCAAGGCATCGGTGAAAGTCACTTCGACCTTTTTCTCGCCCAGCTGCGTTTCCAGTTGGAGCAGGAACTTGTCCACCACGCGCAAGATGATTTGCTCGTCAAGCGGCTTGAAGCTGACCATCGCATCCAGGCGGTTGCGGAACTCGGGCGTGAAAAGGCGCTTGATGTCGCCCATTTCGTCTCCGGCAGCACGCGGATTGGTGAAACCAATGGTGGCTTTGTTCATCGTCTCGGCACCCGCGTTGGTGGTCATGATGATGATGACGTTGCGGAAATCGGCCTTGCGTCCGTTGTTGTCGGTCAAGGTCCCGTGGTCCATGACCTGCAGCAGCACATTGAAGATGTCCGGATGCGCTTTTTCAATTTCATCGAGCAAAAGCACGCAATAAGGCTTCTTGGTCACGGCTTCGGTCAGCAAGCCGCCTTGATCGAAACCCACATATCCAGGTGGCGCACCGATCAAACGGCTGACCGCGTGACGCTCCATGTACTCGGACATGTCAAAGCGAATGAGTTCGATACCCATGATGTAGGCCAGCTGTTTGGCCGCTTCGGTTTTGCCAACCCCCGTGGGGCCGGAGAACAAGAAAGAACCAATCGGCTTGTCCGTCTTGCCCAAGCCGGAGCGGGCCATCTTGACGGCTGAGGCCAGGACTTCAAGCGCCTTGTCCTGCCCGAACACCACAGACTTGAGGTCGCGCTCGATGGTCTGGAGCTTGCTGCGGTCGTCGTTGGACACATTGGCCGGCGGAATACGGGCAATCTTGGCCACGATGTCCTCGATTTCGGACTTGCCAATCGTCTTTTTACGTTTTGAAGCAACTTGGATACGCTGGGCAGCGCCGGCTTCATCGATCACGTCAATGGCCTTGTCGGGCAACTGACGGTCGTTGATGAACTTGGCCGACAATTCGGCCGCGGCCTGCAAGGCAGCAATCGTGTACTTGACGCTGTGATGGTCTTCGAAGCGGCTCTTGAGGCCTTTGAGGATGTCCACCGTCTCGGAAACGGTGGGCTCAACCACGTCCACCTTCTGGAAACGGCGAGACAGCGCAGCGTCCTTCTCAAAAATACCGCGGTATTCGGTGAAAGTGGTCGCACCGATGCACTTGAGCTGACCGCTCGAGAGGGCCGGCTTGAGCAGGTTCGATGCATCCAATGTCCCGCCTGAGGCGGCACCCGCACCGATCAGGGTGTGGATTTCATCGATGAACAAAATGCCGTTGGGCTTGTCCTTGAGCGACTTGAGCACGCCCTTGAGGCGTTGCTCGAAATCTCCCCGGTACTTGGTGCCCGCCAGCAGTGCGCCCATGTCCAGAGAGTACACAGTGGCTTCGGCCAAAATATCGGGCACGGTGCCCTGCGTGATGCGCCAAGCCAGCCCCTCGGCAATCGCTGTCTTGCCCACACCGGCTTCGCCCACCAGCAGAGGGTTGTTTTTGCGACGGCGACACAGGATCTGGATCGTGCGCTCGACTTCGTACTCGCGCCCGATCAACGGGTCGATCTTGCCGTCCTTAGCAGCCTGATTCAGGTTGTTGGTGAACTGCTCCAGGGGCGAGGCTTTCTCGCTACGCTCTCCACCGCTGGTCTCTTCAGCCTCGGAGCTGGCGGGGGCATCGGATTTGGCAGCTTCGGGGGGGTCGCTCTTGCGGATGCCATGGGCAATGAAATTCACCACATCCAACCGCGTAATGCCCTGTTGGTGCAGGTAATACACGGCATGCGAGTCTTTTTCACCAAAGATGGCCACCAGCACATTGGCGCCGGTCACTTCCTTCTTGCCATTGCCCGTGGATTGCACGTGCATGATGGCGCGCTGAATCACGCGCTGAAAACCCAGTGTGGGCTGGGTATCCACCTCTTCTGTACCGGCCACTTGGGGCGTGTTGTCCTTGATGAAGTTGCTCAAGGCCTTGCGCAAATCATCGATGTTGGCAGCACAAGCGCGCAGGACTTCTGCGGCGCTGGGGTTGTCCAGCAGGGCCAGCAGCAAGTGCTCGACGGTAATGAATTCGTGACGCTGCTGACGGGCCTCAACAAAGGCCATGTGCAAGCTGACTTCCAGTTCTTGGGCAATCATGTGATTTCCTTATGCCTTGCTGAGTAAATAGGATGAATGGGAGGTGGGGGACATACCGGGTTATTCAATAGGTTCACTGACACATTGCAGAGGATGTCCGGCCTGCTTGGCCGCATCCAGCACCTGGTCAACCTTGGTGGCCGCCACATCGCGGGAATAGACCCCACAAACCCCTTTTCCGTCCAGGTGGATCTTGAGCATGATTTGCGTGGCCGCTTCGCGGTCTTTGCTGAAAAACTCCTGAATCACCATCACCACAAATTCCATGGGGGTGAAATCGTCATTGAGCATGGCCACCTGGTACATCTGGGGCGGCTCTATCTTCTGGGCACGGCGTTCGAGTACCACCGAATCGCCACCATCCGGTGCACGAGGGGTCACGTTCGGCAGCGTGGGGTTGGAGGGGATTTTCGTTGCCATGAATTCATTCTATCGATGCTTTTCAGCCCTTTGAGCCCGAAGCCGGAAAAGACTTGACCGACTGCGGTACAAATGATGCACTCGGGAAAACCTCACATTGACAAATTCATCATGAATTACTCAAACTGAGCCATTCGATAAAAATATGGAGACGACGTATGCCCAGTGGTACGGTCAAATGGTTCAACGACGCCAAGGGTTTCGGTTTCATTCAACCAGATGGCGGTGGCCCGGACGCCTTTGCCCATTTTTCCACCATCCAGATGGACGGCTTCAAAACCCTCAAAGAGGGCCAACGCGTGGAATTCGAATTGACCCAAGGGCCCAAAGGCCTGATGGCCGCCAACATCCTGTCCTTGAACACAGAAGGGAGCAGTGCCACCCAGCAACCAGCCGGTACATCACCATGGGATCCGAGTGAACCAGAAACCCCGACCCAACATCCACAAGACACCAGGGCCGACTGAGCTGCGCCCCTCCGCCGCGCTCTCAAACTTCAGTCCCCAGACAAGCTGATCTGAAACCCCTGTCATGGCTTGGCGATGCAGGTTTAGGCCATCGACACAGTCTGAACGCGTTATCCTCTCGTTGTCGTTCAGTTCTCAAAACCCCTTGACGCCAATGGTCCGCTCCGTTTCATTTTCCAAGCCTTTCCCGCCCCGACTTCATCACATTTGCGCCTGTGGCATCCATTTGCTGATCGCCTTGGGGCTGTTTCTGACCCTGACATCTGGCATGGCCCAGCCTGTCCAAGGCCAGCCACAAATGGGACTGACCCGCACGCAATTGACGGCAGGCATGCACCGATTGGATGTGCAGTTGGCCCAAACACCTGAACAACACCAGATCGGTTTGATGTGGCGCAAGGACATGCCGGCCCATGAGGGGATGTTGTTCATCTTCGAAAAGGCAAGCAAACAGTGCTTTTGGATGCGCAACACCCTGATTCCCCTGACGGCTGCTTTTCTCGATGATGACGGCACCATCGTCAATCTGGCTGACATGCAACCCCAGAGCGACGAGTCACATTGCTCCCACAAACCCGTGCGCTTTGTTCTGGAAATGAACCAAGGCTGGTTTGGCAAACGTCAAATCCAGCCCGGCTACAAGCTCGGAGGGAGCGTCTTCAACCATCGCTCCAGATAAGGCTTAGACCCCCCAAACCACATCGGAGGGGTCCCTCAAGCAGTGCCTGAGCAATTTGAGCATGGGACTGGCGCGTTGCGCCAGGCGAACAGGCTCCAGAACCTCGCCCATGGCATCGACTGAGGCATCGGCTGCAGCGCTAGCATTTTGCGCATCCTGGCTGCGCTGCAAACGGGCCGCCTCATCTTGATCCACGGCAGACTCTAGCTTGGCAATGACCACTGGCAAGTCACGGACCAGAATAATGCCTTTGTCTGGGTCATGGCCCAGCATGATGTGCAGCAGCCTGCGGGCGTCAGCCTCCAGCATGATGAGGTCGCTGGTGACTTGGGATTTGAATTTGAACAGCATGGGCACTCCAATCGGGAATGATTCAGCGGCCCACCGTCTCCACACTTTCGGCATCGCCCTGAATCAAGGCCTTGAGTTTATGACTCGCATGGAAGGTCGCCACACGACGTGCATCAATAGGGATCAATTCTCCGGTGCGCGGATTACGACCAGGACGCGCCGCCTTGGTGCGGATCTGGAAATTGCCGAAACCGGAAATCTTCACATCGTCACCCGCGATCAGGCTGTCCACCATCAGGTCGAAGAAAGCGTCCACCATGTCCTTGGACTCGCGCTTGTTCAAACCAATCTGCTCGAACAGCAAATCGGCCAGGTGCGCCTTGGTCAGGGCCGGTGTTTCAAGGGATTCAAAACTGATTTGCATGGAACGCTTTCAACCCCGCAGCCGCGCTGCCAATTGACTGGACAAGCTGGACATGACGCCTTGCATGGCGGTTTCGATCTGGGCATCGGTCAAGGTGGCGTCGTCACTGTGAAAGCTCAGACGTACTGCCAGGCTTTTCTCGCCCACGGCCAGCCCTCCAGGGGCATCCATCTTGGGGCGATAAACATCGAACAGCACCGCATCACGCAGCAAACCCTGGGTCGGTGCGCTATGGATGGCCTGGATCAACTGGGCATGGGTGACCTGCTCGCGCACGATGACGGCGATGTCGCGCTCGACCGCTTGCAATTTCGCCACTGGCAGGGCCACAGGCACGCTGCGTTGGGTGACCGCTTCCAGATCCAGCTCGAAGACGACAGGCGCATGCGGCAAGTCCCAAGCCTGACGCCAGCGCGGATGCAACTCACCCACATGACCGACCACCCGGCCTTGGAGCATCACCTGGGCCGAGCGGCCGGGATGCATGGCGGGGTGCTCAGCGGCCATGAATTCGGCCTGGGCCGGGGCCAGCAAGCGCTCGACATCGGCTTTGACATCGAAGAAATCCACCAACCTTGACTTGCCGGTCCAGTTCAGCGGCTCCAGCGGGCCCCAAGCCATGCCTGAGACTTTCATGGGCTGGTCGAAGCCTTGCACCGTGGCATCGCTGTCGGCCACGCTCGCATCGCGCAGGAACACGCGACCGAGCTCGAACACGCGCACGCGGTCAGCCTTGCGATCGGCGTTGAATTTGACCACCTGCAACAGCGAGCCGATCAGGCTCGAGCGCATCACGCTCATTTGGCTGGCGATCGGGTTGAGCAGGCGGATGGGGTTGGCGTTGCCCGCGAGATCTCGCTCCCAGCTCTCTTCGACAAAGCTGTAGTTGATGGTTTCCTGGTAACCCAAGGCCGCAATCGCGCGACGCACAGCCGAAGGGCTGCGCTCGGTCTCGCGGCGAACTTTGGCGGTGATGGGCGCCAAAGGCGGGTTTGTGGGCAGGTTGTTGTAGCCCACCATGCGGGCCACTTCCTCGATCAAGTCTTCTTCGATCTGCAGGTCAAATCGGAAACTCGGAGGCGTGACGGTGACGGTACCATCGCCTTCAGTCAATTGCAGGCCCAGGCCGCGCAGCGCATCGGCACACTGCTTTTGCGTGAGCGGCATGCCAATCACCTTGACCGCACGGGCCACGCGCAGCGTGACGGGGTTGATGGCTGGAATGTTCAACGTCTGGTCGTCGATGGGGCCGACCTTCGTCTCGGGCGTGCCGCAAATGTCCAGCACCAACTGGGTGATGCGCTCGATATGCTCCACCGTCGACTGCGGGTCCACACCGCGTTCAAAACGGTGCCCCGCATCGGTCGAGAAGTTATAACGGCGCGAACGGCCTGCGATGGCCGTGGGCCACCAAAAGGCGGCTTCGATATAGATGTTTTGGGTACCGTCAGACACCGCGGTGGCGTCGCCACCCATGATGCCGGCCAGCGACTCGACTTGACTGTCGTCGGCGATCACGCCCACCTTGTCGTCCACGCTGACGGTATTGCCATTGAGCAGCTTGAGCGATTCGCCGGGCTTGCCCCAGCGCACCTGCAAGCCGCCATGAATCTTGTCGCGGTCAAAAATGTGCGAGGGGCGACCTAACTCGAACATCACGTAGTTGGAAATATCCACCAGGGGGCTCACGCTGCGCTGGCCACATCGGGCCAGGCGGTCGACCATCCACTGAGGTGTTTGGGCCTTGGTGTTCACACCTTTGACCACGCGGCCGCTGAAGCGACCGCACAGTTCGGGCGCCTGCACTTTAACGGACAGCTTGTCACTGATTTGAGTGGCCACTGCAGGGAAAGTTGGAGACTTCAAAGGCGCACCGGTGAGGGCAGACACCTCACGTGCGATGCCGAACACACTCAAGCAATGCGCCAAATTGGGCGTGAGCTTGAGTGTCATCAGGGTGTCGTCCAGATTCAGGTACTGGCGTATGTCTTGACCCAATGGCGCGTCTACGGGCAACTCCAGCAGGCCGCCATGGTCGTCCGCGATTTGCAGCTCTTTGGCCGAACACAGCATGCCCTGGCTTTCGACGCCGCGCAGCTTGCCGACTTTGATCAAGAAAGGTTTGCCGTCATCACCAGGTGGCAATTCAGCACCCACCATGGCGCAAGGCACACGGATGCCCACGCGGGCGTTGGGCGCACCACACACGATGTTCAGCAAGTTGCCCTGCCCTACATCCACCTGGCACACGCGCAAGCGGTCGGCGTTGGGATGCTGCACGGCTTCCTTGATTTCACCGACCACGATCTTCGTGAACGGCGGAGCAACGGGCTCGAGCTCTTCCACTTCGAGACCCGCCATGGTCAGGGTGTCGGCCAGTTGCTGGGTCGTCAGAGGCGGGTTGCAGAACTCGCGCAACCAGGATTCAGGAAATTGCATGTCGCGTCTCTTTTGTCTCGGACTTGGGAGGGAATTACTGGAACTGGCTCAAAAAGCGCACATCGCCGTCAAAGAACAGGCGCAGATCGTTCACGCCGTATCGCAGCATGGTGAAACGGTCCATGCCCATGCCAAAGGCGAAGCCGATGAATTGCTCGGGGTCCAGGCCCATGTTGCGCACCACGTTCGGGTGCACTTGGCCGGAGCCACCCACTTCGAGCCAGCGACCGGCCAACGGGCCGCTTTGGAACTGGATATCGATCTCGGCGCTGGGTTCGGTGAAAGGGAAAAAGCTCGGGCGAAAGCGCAACACCAAGTCGTCGCTCTCAAAAAAGGTGCGGCAAAAATCGGTGACCACGACTTTCAGGTCTTTGAAGCTCACGTTCTCGCCAATCCACAGGCCTTCGCACTGGTGAAACATAGGGGAGTGCGTCGCATCGCTGTCCACACGGTAGGTGCGGCCCGGTGCGATCACGCGAATTTCTGGCATGCCCTGCCCCGCTTCGATTTGATTTTTGTAGCGCTTAACGTGCTGCACCGCATGGCGGATTTGCATCGGGCTTGTGTGCGTGCGCAGAAGATGACCACCTTCGACATAGAAGGTGTCGTGCATGGAGCGGGCCGGGTGGTCTTCGGGGGTGTTGAGCGCGGTGAAGTTGAACCAGTCGGTCTCAATCTCTGGGCCCTGGGCCACTTCAAAGCCCATAGAGCCGAAAATTTGCTCCACCCGTTCGAGCGTGAGAGAGACAGGGTGCAAACCGCCTACATGGGCGCTGCGACCCGGCAGCGTCACATCCAGGGCTTCGGCTTTGAGCTGCGCTTGCAACTCAGCATCGGCCAAAGCCTGACGGCGTTCATTCAGAGCGGCCTCGATCGCCTGCTTGGCGAGGTTGATGGCCGCGCCCCGGGTTTTCTTGTCTTCCACGCTCAGAGCGGCCATGCCCTTCATCAACTCCGTGATGCGACCGGCTTTACCCAAAAACTGGGCCTTGGCGTTTTCGAGGTCAGCAGGTGTCGGTGCCTGCACAAAACTCTGGCGGGCGGATTCGACCAGGGTGTCCAGCTCGTTCATGGTGTGGGAGATCGGGATGAGATCTGTGAATTAGAGAATAAAAAAGGGATTGAAGCTTTTGCGAGCCTCAATCCCTTTGATCGAGTGCGTGGCACAGGCCCGAAGGCCTGTATCACTCATGGACTCAAGCTGCGGCCAGTTTGGCTTTGACTTGGTTCACGATGCCAGCAAAAGCGGCCTTGTCGTGCACGGCGATGTCCG